>SORT01000001.1 GCA_004402895.1 Fidelibacterota bacterium MT.SAG.3
CTCCATTAGACGTTAAGCTGGATTCTCAGGGAAATTTTTATGTGTTAGATTCGGGGAATAACAGAATTCAGTTCTTTTCGGAGGAAGGAGAAGTGTTAAAGATATGGGGAGAGGAAGACGGTTTGATTTTAAATAATCCAATCTCTATGGCTGTGACGGACGTGAAGGAGAAATGGTCATACAGCAAAAAGAACATGATAATTGTATCTGATAACAGCGGGGCAAGCCTAAAAAGACTAACGGGTGACGGTGTTTTGACAGCAGAAGTTACCGGAGCAGACATCGGCTACCCCGGCGCTCTGTTCGCATATATCGCCCTCGATTATTATGACAATATTTACGCTACAGATAAGAAGAATCATGTTATCCATAAGTTCAAATCCAACTTATCATATATAACGTCTTTCGGCAGCGAAGGGAAAGATAAGAATGAGTTTATCGAACCAAGGGGCATAGCCATATGGAGACGGTTGGGTCAGGTAATAATCGGAGAGAAAGAAACCGTACAGTATTATCTGATCGGAACGGAGCTGCAAAACGTCAAATTAGAGACAGTCAAAGGGGGCGTTTATGTATCCGCAAAATTAACCGAGCGGTCTATACTTAAAGTAGATATTTTCGATGAGAACGATAATTTTATCAGGAGATTGAATAGAACCGGTAAGAAGTACGGACCCGGCAGTGTTACATTCAGGTGGAATATGATGCCGGGTCTGTTTGAAAATATCTTTAAAGAAGTTGACGGTTATAAACGTAAACAGAATTACTCTTTAGATGAGAAGGTTCCGGCAGGAAAATATAAGATCCGGTTAGAGGCTAAGCCGACTTATTCTTCAAAAAAGTATTTTACCGATAAGGAAGAGATAGATTTGGAGATCATGGAAAACGGTGTCGTTAATGAAATTAAAAAAAGTGAATAGGATCCGTTGAAGGAGCAGAAAGTAACATTAGAACTCGCCGTTGAGCATGGACTCACCGAGGGCGAATATGAAGAAATTAAGGGCATTCTCGGAAGAGACCCGAACTATACTGAATTGGGGATTTTTTCGGTGATGTGGAGCGAGCACTGTTCGTATAAATCTTCTATCGCAGAGTTAAAAAAACTTCCGAAAAAGGGCAAACATATATTATCAGGTGCAGGAGAGGAGAATGCCGGACTGGTCGATATCGGAGACGGAATTGCGGTCGCGTTCAAGATAGAAAGTCACAACCATCCTTCAGCGATTGAACCATATCAGGGAGCGGCAACGGGAGTAGGGGGAATTATGAGAGATATCTTCACTATGGGCGCTCGACCGATAGCCTCCCTCAATTCATTGCGGTTCGGTCCTCTCGACAGCGCTAAAAACAGGTATCTTCTTGATGGAGTTGTGCGTGGAATAGGCGATTACGGAAACTGTATGGGAGTACCCACAGTAGCGGGCGAAATCTGTTTCGATCCTCATTATGAAGGAAATCCACTTATTAACGCCATGACGGTTGGAATTGTGAGGCACAAAAACACGGCGAGCGCAATTGCTAAGGGAGAAGGCAACAGCGTAATGTTGTTAGGCTCCTCAACCGGTCGAGACGGTATTCATGGAGCGACTTTTGCTTCGGTCGAACTTTCTGAGAAATCAGAGGAGAAGCGGCCTGCAGTTCAAGTTGGTGATCCGTTTACCGAAAAACTCCTCTTGGAGGCAGTTCTTGAACTGACCAAACTCAATCTTCTCATAGGTATGCAGGATATGGGAGCCGCGGGAATAATCTGTTCCTCCGCTGAAATGGCTGAAAAAGGTGGAGTCGGAATGGAGATCGATCTATCAAAAGTGCCGTTGCGGGAGAAAGGAATGATTCCATATGAGATCCTTCTTTCAGAATCTCAGGAACGAATGTTACTCGTAGTCCGAAAGGGAAAAGACAGAGAAGTATTGAAAATCGCCGGGAAGTGGGGGCTTAATTGTGTTAAGATCGGAAAAGTGGTTATCGGAACAGAACTAAAGTTCAAGATGAAAGGATATGAAGGTGCAACTATACCTGCAGAATCTCTTGTTTTGGGAGGCGGCGCTCCCGTTTATCATAGAGAGAGCAGGCAGCCGGAATATATTGAGAAGCTCCGGGAGTTTGATGTTAACGATATTGAAGTTCCGGATGATCTTGAATCTACTTTTTTGAAGCTGCTTGCATCTTCGAATATTGCGAGCAAAAGATGGATATATCGCCAGTATGACAGTACCGTGCAGTCCAATACTATTCACGGTCCCGGTCAAGCAGATGCGGCGGTCATAAGGATAAAAGAGGCGCCGAATAAGGCTATAGCGCTGAAGACCGACGGAAACGGCAGATATACTTATATCAATCCTCGTAAGGGGGGGATGATAGCGGTTGCGGAATCGGCTCGGAATGTCGTTTGCACAGGCGCTAAACCTTTAGCTATAACAAATTGTTTGAATTTCGGCAATCCCGAGGATCCGGAAGTATTTTGGACGTTCAAGGAAGCCGTGGCAGGAATAGGAGATGCCTGCAACGTATTAGAGACTCCGGTTACGGGTGGAAATGTCAGCTTTTACAACGAAAATCCTGAAGGAGCTATCTTTCCTACCCCTGTTATCGGAATGCTTGGTTTGATAGAGGATTTGGCTCATGTTAGGCAATCAGGTTTTGTAGATGAGGGCGATTTTATAATTCTTTTAGGAAACTTAGGAGGTTGCATCGGTGGATCTGAATACCTGAATCTTATTCATGGAAAGGTGGAGGGAGATATCCCGAACATAGATCTCGAATATGAAAAAATGGTTCAAGATAGTGTACTTGAAGGCATTCGTCAGGGTGTGATAAAATCAGCTCATGACATTTCAGACGGTGGCTTGGCAATAGCGCTCGCGGAGTGTTGTATAGCCGGGGGAAACAATTTAGGTGCCAACATCGTAATAAGTAGAAAGATCAGAGATGACGAACTTCTATTTGGAGAGACTCAATCGGCAATCATTGTAACGATTTCAGAGAGTGATTTGATGAGAATCGAGGAAGTCAGCGGGAAATTTCAGACACCCTGTGAAACTATCGGCAAAGTTTCCGGGAACAGTCTATCGATAAACTCGTTTTTCGACATAACCGTTTCCAAATTGAAAAAAATATATGAATCAGCACTGCCGGATCTGTTAGAAAGGAGACTAAGATAATGAGAACCGCTCTTACGATTTTCTATTTACTGTTAATTACCTCATTCAGTTGGGCACAGGAACATGAGTATACCGATTTGAAGAAGGTCGATCTTTCAAAAATAGAAGACTACGTTTACAAAAAGACCACTGGTATGAGCCGCACGATTCAAAAACTCCCTAATTTCGTTTTAGAAGATACCACAGGCGAGATGAAAGATTTCTACAAGTTTATCAAAGGGAAAAAGATAGTTCTTCTAACATTTATGAGAGCCGATTGCGAAAATTCACAATGGGAATATCCGAATATTGAAAAGAACTATCAAAAGTTCAAAAGCAGGGGATTCGATGTGTTCACCATAATGGAATACTCAGATGCAGACCACCTTGAAGAATTTTTGATGGAGCAATTTCCCTCAGTCACTGTTACTCTGGGAACCCGCACAAAAGAGGATGAGGATATTCGATTTCTGACCGACCATTATCGGTTACGAAAATCCCTCGGTGACATCCGGAAATGGGGCACTCCTTTCAGTTTCCTTATCATAGACGGCGATTTACAGAATGTGTGGTACGTCGGAGGTGAGTTTAATCCGGGCGACTTGGAAAATTTTTTAGAAAAGAATCTTTAAAAGTTTGTGCGAGTCAGGGCTTTCCCTGACCGAAGGATAGAAATCTTACAGTGTCAGGATAAAATCCTGACTACCATACATTATTCTTCTTCTAAGACGGATTCCGCATATTTAATTATCTCTGTGGCGACATCCACGCCCGAAGCGCGTTCTATGCCTTGAAGTCCCGGAGAGGAATTCAGCTCGATAATGATCGGCTCCCCCGGTATATCGAAGAAGTCAACTCCTGCGATCCCGAGTCCAAGAATTTCGGTAGCCCTTATTGCAGTCTCTTCCTGAATAGAAGATAGTCTGACTACTCTACCCGTTCCTCCACGGTGTATATTAGCTCTGAACTCCTCTGCCGCAGCCTCCCGTTTCATTGCGGCAACGACTTTTCCGTTTATTACAAAAGCGCGAATATCTCTTCCCTTTGATTCCGCCATAAACTGTTGAATTAAGATATCCTGTCCAAGATTCCAAAGAGTGTCTAAGGTAGATTCAAACGATTGTCTTGTTTCTGAGAGGATAACCCCGATACCCTGAGTTCCTTCAATTAGCTTTAAAATGATAGGCGGACCGCCTGTCAGTTGAAGCGCCCTGACCAATTGATTCGGATTCCGCGCCATGACGGTTTTAGGAATGTGTATTCCTTCAGCAGCAAGCAGTTGCAATGTTCTCATCTTATCTCGAGAACGACTAATGGAATCAGCTGAGTTGAGGACTTTTGATCCGAGAATTTCGAACTGCCTGACGACAGATATGCCATAATTAGTTAGGGTAGCTCCAATACGAGGTATAATGACATCCGGAGGATTCACCTTTCGTCCTGAATAATAGATGGAATGTTGATATCTCATGAGATTTAGCTGACATTTGAGAGGATTTAGTGTGATAACCCGATGACCTCTGTTCCTCGCAGCCTCTCTGATCCGTTTGGTCGAATAAATTCTGCTTCCTTTGGACAGAATACCGAGTCTCATGACCGTTCCGCTCTCACTTTTGCTCTCAAAATAGCATCAACGGCTTCTTCATGGATAATTCCGTTGCTCAGTAAAATATTACCCGATTCTAAATCGAAAGGATCGCCGAAGGGTGAACTGATTTTTCCTCCCGCCTCCTGAAGTATCAGACTTCCCGCGGCTATATCCCAAGGTTGGAGCATAAATTCGTAGAACAGATCGAATCTTCCCATAGCCGTATAACAACAGTCGAGAGCCGCTGAACCAAGCCTGCGTAGGCCTTGAGCGTTCGTTAACATCTCTCTGACACTTTCTACCACTAAATCAAGGATACCCTCTGATTCATAAGGAAAGCCTGTCACAACAAGAGCGAATCCGAGTTCATTCACTTCTGAAACCGTGATGCTTTCATTATTCAATTTAGCGCCGTTGCCGATTGCAGCTGTGAACTCCTCATCAGTGTGCGGATCGAAGACCACTCCAGCCTCAATTACTCCCTCTTTTTCGTAAGCGATTGATACGCTGTAACCCGGTAAGGAGTGCGTGAAATTTGTTGTACCGTCAAGAGGATCAACTATCCAGCGTTCGGAAGCGCGCCCGTGCGATTCTTCATTCTCTTCGGATGTAACGTGAATACCGGGAGAATTCCTCGATAAAAATTCCAATATGGCTTCCTCCGATTCTCGGTCGGTGTCGGTTACGAGGTTGATCTTTCCTTTAAAATCGAGGTTTCCCGCATTTCCAAGTCTCTTGAAAAGAATTTTGCCTCCTTCCCGAGCAGCAAGACGTGCAATTTGAAGATGCTCAAGACTCAATTTTTTCTCAAATTTTTATTTCAAAAACGTTAAAATATACTCCGTGATCACAAGATCACGTGTCATACTTATGGTTCTTAATATAATCATTTGTCATCTTCACCAACAGCGGAGTCAGAAGGAGTATAGAAATCAAGTTTGGGATTACCATGAATCCTAATGCAATATCACCGAACGTCCACGCCATGTTGATGGTGAGATTTGCGCCGACGAATATTGCAATTGAAAAAAGTATTCTGTAAGGCATTATCCCTTTCCGCCCGATAAGGAATTCTACACCCCTATCACCGTAATAGCTCCAAGCAATAGCGGTGGAGAACGCAAAGAGAATAACCGCTAAAGTAACAAAATAATTTCCCCAATTACCCGGTAGACCATGACTGAATGCCTGCGCGGTCAGATTGGCTCCCGTGAGGAGCATCGTCCCGCCTAAAGCCAGATCACCATCCTGCGAGTCCATATTTATCATTCCATCATCATCGAGTGCGATCATGCCTGTATAGGGAGTCGTATTTCCATCCATTCCCGTAATTGACATGAGCCGGGGATCTCCAATGTCTCCCATTTCCCGAAATAGCCATACATCATTTTGGATAATTCCGTTCTGAACATCTAACGAACCTGTATAGACAGACTGTTCTTTCAAATTAAAAAGATCAACTCCTTCGGGAGTGCCTTGATAAAATACTACTTCGGCAAGATTGGCGCCGGAAATCCGGTTTTCATATTTTTCCTGCCACACACCCGTAGTCAGAATAACGAGTCCGGTCATTGTGCAAACTGTCAGAGTATCGAGGAATGGTCCCATCATGCCTAAAATTCCTTCACGTACAGGCTCTTTTGTTTTTGCAGCCGCATGAGCTATCGGAGCAGATCCTTGTCCTGCTTCATTAGAGAACAAGCCTCTTTTCACTCCCCAAACGAGCGTCATGACCCAGGCAGAGCCGAAGAATCCACCTATCTTTCCGGCGGGAGTAAATGCGCCTTCAAAAACTGCTTTTAGTGCCGCAGGAATCCCGTCGGCATTGACAACGAGGATATATAACGCAGCGATGACATAAAGAACGGTCATAAAAGGAACCAATTTACTCGTTACCCGCGCAAGCCGCTTGATTCCACCAACCACAACAGCGGCGACCAATAGAGCAAGCACTACACCTGTAGCGAACGGCGGTATTCCAAAATCTCGTTCAACCGCCGATGCGACCGTATTCGATTGCACCATATTAGGCGTATTAAATGACCCGATAATAAGGAATATTGCAAACAGGATCGCTAACCATTTAAATTTAGATCCCAATCCATGAAGAATAGTGTACATTGGACCGCCGGATGCGGAACCGTCTTCGTGAATTATACGATATTTGTGAGAAAGTGTAATTTCAGCATATTTCGTAGCCATACCGAAGAGACCTGTTATCCAAATCCAAAACAGAGCGCCGGGACCACCCCAATGAATAGCGGTAGCGACACCGGCGATATTTCCAATACCTATGGTGGCAGAGAGCGCCGTAGAAAGCGCCTGAAAGTGCGTGACATCGCCTTCATCATCCGGATCGTCAAATTTACCCCTGACTATGTCAAAGGCATGTTTGAATTGTACAAATTGGATGAGCTTCAACCGGATAGTCAAGTAAATTCCGGTGCCGAGGAGAAGCACTATTGTAAACCAGGGCTGTACTTCGGCGCTCCCCCAAATATAAGCATTGATGTTGTCTAAAAAGTTTTGAAGATCATGCATTCATTCTCCTTTAAATTGTCCTAACAGTGCTGTCGCCTTTAATTAATTATCAGTATCTAAGTCAGGTTACAAAGGCTGTTTAATCAATTATTCTAACAGCCTTGAAGAACAGAATTATAGTCATTTAATTGAATTTTGTCAAGGTAATTTGTTTTTGACATTTTGAACCGAACGATTTTTCCATTTGTTTTAAATTCTTCTGATAAATATATTCATCCCGTTGAATAAAAGCGAATTCATGAAGAATTGAGATGAATTGAATTAAGGATATTAAATTATGAAACTGTTTGTAAAAAATTTGTCATTAGATGTCACTGCAGATCAACTCTTGGAAGCTTTTGAAGAACATGGTTGGGTGGACTCGGTTGATATAATAAATAACGGGATTACGGGCGAATCATTGGGTTTCGGATTTGTGGTGATGTCGACTTCTGCAGATGGTCATAAGGCAGTGATAGGATTAAACGGGAAAGAGCTGTTCGGAAGTATTATTGAAGTCACAGAAGATCGAAGGGACAGGAGTGAACGTCGTGAGTTCGAGGAACGCCGAGGTCCTGAACCGAGAAGAAAACTCTCTGACAGACGTTCTGAACATAATGATAGAAGGGATGAGGAAAACAGAAGACACGATCTATAGCGAGTTTTATCGGTATTAATTCCGTAATCAGACAAAATTAGTTCAAATAATATGCGTTCAAAGGCTCTAAAACCAAAAACCTTGTTTTTACCTGTTCGTAAAAATCTAAACGAAGTTTAATAGTTCCATATTTCGCTCCGTTTTATGCGCTTATAATTTCTTATTTTCAAACTCCCGAGTTTTGCATTTGCAGATTAAAGCGATGTCAAATCAATAGAGTTATTCGAGTTGAATTTGGAATATATTAACACTACCTTTTTAGTCTCAATATAGGAGAGAATGAAGCCTTTGAATAGTCATAAAACTTGGTCAGATAAGATGCATCGGGTGATCATCTCAGTGATTTTATCTCAGATAATTTCAATTACCATTTTGATTAACAGCGCTTCCGCGGGCGATTCAAAAAAAGATACTAAGCCACCGCCAAATGTTGTGGCGCAGTATATATTTGATGACCGCGATTTCAATTCTCTTGCGGTATATGTGAGCACTTTACGATTCCCGTTGGGAATATCCGTTTGGGGCTTCACTGAGGTCAATGCGGCTCAGGATGATGCTGTCCACCGGTTCGATCTGACACGCACATTTTCCGAGTATCGCTTCTCTCACAATGGGTTGGGCGATATGTTGAACGTCAAAGGGCTTGTTGCTCAGATAGAATATAATGATCTAACGCCGGGAGCAGGTCAACTGCTTCGCTTCGGAGCAGCTTACAGACATAATCTAAAGATCCCTCAATTAGGGAGTATCGGCGGATTGAACGGTTGGCTTCAATGGCGGGCTCACCCTTACAAGACAGGTGGAAGTGGGGGACAAGCAAGCCTTATCTATTTCCTGCCTTTTCATAAGAAAGTTTTTGTCAGCGGCTGGCTCGATCTGAATTATTCTGAAAATTTTAGACGTAAGTGGGTATTTGGCCCGTTCTTGAATCTGAAGATAGGCGAACGAAGTTGGGTTGTCTTGCGTTACAATTACAATGGTATCGAGGATGCGATAGGATTGGATGGAACGGGGTGGGGTTTAGGCTTGAGAGTCGATTTTTAATTACAACGATTGAAAGGAAATACTAATGATTAGTTCGAATCTAACGCTACTGCCGATTTTAATGATGTTTCTATTTCTATCGGATAAGCCGAAAGTAGGCGAGCCCGCTCCGAATTTCAGTGGGCTGTCGACTGGAGGGAAGACCATCACTTTAGAAGAATACAAGGGGAGGTGGGTGATACTATATTTCTATCCGAAAGCGTTCACGCGCGGTTGCACTATCGAGTCATGCGGATTGAGGGATAATTATGCAGAACTGACAAAACTTAATGCAGAGGTGATAGGAGTCAGTTTTGACGACATAGAAAAACAGGAAGAATTTAAAAAAGCAAATGAATTACCATTCGACCTCATAAGCGATAAGGATAAATCTATCGCGAAAAGTTATAACACGGTCGGTATCATGGGATTATACGCAAAACGCAAAACCTTTCTCATTGATCCCGAAGGAAAGCTCGCGTATATATTTGATAAGGTAGACACAGCGACGCACCCTCAGGATATAATCGATGTGTTAGCCGGAATCATAAAGGCTGCCGATTGACGCTTGAAATGAGAACAGAATCAAAATCGTCATTGCGAGCGAAGCGTGGCCTGTCCGACATCAGTCAGGCGGGCAATCTCATAATGTAGAAATTCTTCTGAGATTGTTCCAAAGGTCACGAAGGACTCCTTTGGAGAATCCCTTCGGGGCTTCATCCTGATAAATCTGGATTCGCAATGACAGCGATGTGCTGGTTACGGCATCCCCTGGTAGCCGCGAAAAGTATAATAATAGTTATTCTGAATAAGAAATTAATAACAAAAGGTAACCTGCTCATAATGTTACCTTTTATCGAATAAATTTCTGTTTGTTGGTCTTAGCCTAAATAAGCCTTCAACTTACTGCTGCGTGACTTATGTCTTAACCTTAAAATTGCTTTTTCCTTAATCTGCCGTACACGCTCGCGTGTAAGATGAAACTCTTCACCGATTTCGTTAAGCGTAAGAGGATATTCCCTCTCTATGCCGAAATACATCCTGATGACTTCTTGCTCTCTCTCTTTTAGCGTGTCGAGCGCTTGCTGAATTTCGTTCTTGAGCGATTCAAACATCAATTCTTCGTCCGGAGGAGCTTGACCTGAGTCTTCTACAACGTCGATAAGTGAATTTTCTTCGCCGCTTCTGAATGGAGCATCAAGAGAGTTGTGCCGTTTGGACATCATAATTGTGTCAGAAACTTCTTCCGGTGTCATCTCAAGTTTTTCTGCTATCTCAGCTTCATTCGGAGGCCGCTGAAATCCCTGCTCAAGCCCTTCAGCAGCTTTTGCTACCTTCGAAATAGTTCCGACTCTGTTGAGAGGAAGCCGCACGATCCTTGAATGCTCGGCGAGTGCCTGCAGAATTGACTGCCTTATCCACCATACGGCATAGGATATGAACTTGAAACCGCGAGTCTCATCGAAACGCTCCGCCGCTTTTATAAGACCGACATTGCCTTCATTTATCAGGTCTGTGAGCGGTAAACCCTGACCCTGATAGTTTTTTGCGACGCTTACGACAAAACGCAGATTCGCTTCGGTCAACTTCTTCAATGCATTCAGCGCTTTCGCCGGGTCCTTCCCCTTGATTATTGTGGCGAGTTCTACTTCTTCGGACGGTTTGAGAGGTTCGTATTTGCCGATCTCCTCCAAATACTTGGAGAGTGACCTGTTTGCATCCATTCCGATTCTTTTAAGACTATTTGCCATTTATGACACCTTATTTAGTTTAAATTTTCCCCGCAAATTGGATAATGAAATCTATCAGATCTCGCATTTATAAATCTTTCCCGTTCACAGCTTTTAAACATAACAATTTAATCGTCTAATAGCAAGAAATTATCACTATTCACTTTTATTATTTTTTAGATGAGCTTTGCATAATAATCTTGCCTATTTTAGTTTGATAATGTGGTGTAGAAGCCAACCAAAATGTCACGATTGGCGCTATATGAAATTAGAAATTAATTGTAAATATTTATTGTTATAATTAAATTGAACACAGAAAAAACTCCTTAAGTATGTGGCATTTGTTTATCTAAATTAGGGATTTGTGATGAAGAAGCTCTCATTATTTTTAACGATCGCAATTTTTATTCTGAGCACTGGATGTTATAGCAATCGATCAATGCCGATAGATATGATTGAAAAGATACTCGAAGAGGGTATACTCAAGATAATGCTTAAAAGTGGTGAGGAAATAAAATTTCTTGAACCGGCGATTTATGATTCTAAGGAAAGGATCGTAACTGGGTACACGGAAAGATTTGAGGTCTATACTTACACTTTTCCTTCAGGCAGGATAAAACATCTTAATATATATTCAAATAAATTCATTCTAATTGATACGTCAGAATTTTCTTATGAATATGATAAGTCCAATCCTTTAATCGATAGTCTTATAAATGATGAGAGCGGAGAAAGAAATTTCGAGAGAAGGCGAACGCGATCCTCCTTTAAAATCATAGATATTGAGTCAATGGATTATAAATATCTTAGAAATATGCCTTTTTATGGAATTACTAATTCGCTATTGCATTCCATTCAAATAAATATACCAAAACCTGCAAAGGTTGAATTATCTTTCGGATTCGGTCTGAATAGCTTGGGAGTTGGAAGAAATCTCGGCGTAACTATATTTAGAAGAAATCATTCACTCTCTGTTCATACAATCTGGTCAGATGAGTTTCAATTTAATTATATGGCTGATCCTGATCTACCCTTTCTTTCCAATTATGATATACTGTTACTTTATGGCAATGACCGGATAGCGAGTAATAGAATTTTAATTGGAGTTGGATATTTAAATAAAATTAGGCGAGGAACTCGGTTAGAGCTGTTTAATCGTCACACCACACTTAAAAGCAATGGTTTTGGTTTATATTTATATATTGAAAGGTTTTTATCAAGTAATAGAACTTTTAATACAGGCGTTGATCTATATACAAGTTTGAATTCAAGAGAAATATTAGTTGGTGCCGAGTTTGCAGTTAAAATTGCAATTTTCGAAGAATAACGGGAATGAGCAAGTTCTAAAATATAAGAAAGAGAAGCAATATAAATCATGGTTTACACCACTTGCTTCTCTTCTTTTGAAGATGTTGTTGAGGTAACTATAATATAAGCAGATCGATCCGCACTGCGTTGATACTGATCACAAGTCTAAATAATTGAAAACGATAGGGAAAGTTTCTGGCCTTAGATTACAGCCTTCTTTCGGAAATTGCACGGCGATCGGAAGACAATCTTCTTGTAATTATCAGCCTTCTCTCAAATTCAACTCTTCTTTCTGAGTTGAACCGTTCGTTATATGCATAACTCACTGATTTTACACGGCGATCAGTTGAGATGCGTCTATCTTCGTTGAGCCTTCGTTCTTCCGAAGAACGTCTTTCGGCGGCATCATTCCTTCGGTCATCTTCTTCCCTCACAACACTGAGTTTTAACGGTTTGCCAAATAGGACGACACCATCGATATTTTGTACCATATCGAGCGCCTCAAGCCTGTTGGGTACTTCTATAAACCCACCTGGTTGACCGCTAATATTATCATTTTTTATAGTTATTGATTTTACTTCACCCCACAACTCAAACAATTTTATCAGATCATTGTTCGCGACAGAGTGAGTTAGATTTTCAACAAATATCTTCATTGCTTTCCCTTTTGGTATTAAATAAACAAACTACTTATCAGCTCAAACCTGTTGGACTGAAAGAACTCTCGCATCATATACCCTATTTGCTCGTTTAATATAGTATAGTCTATATGCCCTGTCAAGTAGATTTCTCTGATTTTTGAGGAAAAGAGTAATTATTGTATATAAAAATCTGATAACATATTGTTATTATAGTTGTTACAGAAATAGTTTATAAGTATGCTACTATCGAGAAAATCCCCGATTTAATTAGACAAGATCTGTTTAGTTCTCTATATTAAGTCTTTCGCATAATAAAAGATGTTCAACATTGAAATATTGGAGAGGGATAAATCATGAATAAAATGATCATATTGGTCTTTTCGTTCTCTCTGATCGCCTGTCAGGCTTCATCAAAAATTCATAAAAAGATACAGAAGATTAAATTTTGATTATTTTAATGTGCCGAAGCCTTGCTAACCCAATTATCACATAACAAATTTAATCGGTTCTAAAAGGGATTATAAATGATCGATTCGTGCAGACTCTGCGGAAGTAAGAATTTCTATCTCTACTACACTCTTGGCAATTACAAACAATTCAGACATTATAGATGCAGGGAATGCGATCTCGTTAATTACGATTTAGAAGGAGGTTTAGACCAGGAACAATACGCTGAGGAATTTATTGATCCGGCCGACAAGAATCATCCTGTCAACATTCATCAGGACGACACTTACGATTTTCTTAAAAAGAATATCCACTCAAAAGGCAGAATATTTGAAATCGGCTGCGGAAACGGCAGGGTTCTCTATCTGGCGAGAGAAGATGGCTGGGAAGTCAAAGGACTGGAGCTGTCTGAGTTTCTCGCGGAAAAGGTCACAGAAAGATTGAATATAGAAGTCGAAGTGGCAAATTTTTTAGAACTGAATCCCAATCCGAACGATAAACATGATCTCATAATTCTGAGACATGTCCTCGAACATCTCATCGATCCGCTGATTGCTATGGATAGAATCAAAAGCCTTCTGAAACCCGAAGGAAAAGTGTTGATGGAATTTCCAAATATTCAGGGAATAGACGTTAAGCTGAAACGGTTCTTGGCGAAATTGGGGAGGAAGAAAAAATACGCTGTTAGTTTTGTTCCGGGTCATGCGAATGAGTATTCGAAACGATCATATACAAATCTTTTAACCAAAACCGGATTCACTCTACTCAAATGGGAAACATATTCTTCAAATCCGCGTAAGAATTTCATACTCAATAGAATCCATATCGGTAACAAGGCGAGAGCGCTGATCCAAAAGGTCTGATCTTGCTATACTGATATTGGGAGGGCGGGTTTTGGATGATCGAATTTTGTCCGGCGAAAATGAGCCAACCTAAACGTTAAGATTCTTCTTTTTCTTCCTCATCTTCCTTTGACAATATGCCAAGCCTATCTGCGCCAATAAAAAAGAGAAGTTCAAATATAGATAAAAGTGCAGCTGCAATTCCCATCAAGAAAATACCTATAGCGATTAAAACCAAAATATGAAGAGTTTCATAGGTGAAAGTATTTCTCGAAATAAAGGCATGCACCAGCAAAGCAACTCCTGATACAATAAATAAACTCATAATGCTTTGAACTAACCAGTAATGCAGCCTTGTGAATCCACCATCTTTCCATATTAGATCTGACCTAGAGATCTTCTTTTTCATCGTTAGTCTCCTTTATATGTAAGCAACTTGAATGTAGAACCGCATAAAATAATTACTGATAACACGACTATAATACTAATTAATTCATTAAGAATGCAATAAAACTTTTGCGAAGAAGAAACTTGTTGAGACTTCTAATGTAGTGAAAATAAGCCAACCTAATCGTCACAAAACAGCATCAAACAACACGAAACAACAATTATTACGAGTGTATGCTTTAAGCCAGACGATGAAAGTATATACCCATCTATATTTTGATCTTGCTTTGGATTATGTTAATAGGATGCCGAATTCCCAAGTTGGTAACACATTAATTCAGCGCTAAGATAACTTCTGATCTTTCTATTTCAAAGATTGCGTCTTCCGCCATAGATCGGACATTCTCGTTCCTGTCGTACCTTCCGGAAAATTTGAGTGCGTCCAAAGCATTTATATCGCCAAGCTGAGCGAGCGCGACCGCTGCTGAAAAGCGCGCAAAATCACTAACGTCTTTCTTAAGCATTCTGATCAACGGTTTCAGAGCCTTTTGTTCGCCGTTTTGAGCCAATATTTGTGCAGTGCTTACTCTCATGCCGAGATTTTCAGATCGAAGCGTTTTTATAAGCCAGATGGTCTCGTGTTTTTCTGCCGCATAAGGGTAAACAGCTCCCGTTATCATTCCTACCGCCAGCAATGTAAGTATAGTTTTTGTAACTGTTCTGCGTTTCATATCGTTTCTCCGTTCTCCTTAATTATATAGACGTCTTGCTACCGAAAATTGTTGCAATAAAAAAAAGAATATCAGATAATCTACTGGTTGGATCCGCCGCCGATGGCGGGACTAACGCCTGTCTCAAAGAGACTCCTTCAGAGAGCCCTTACGTGGTAGTCAGGACCACCGCCAATGGCGGGACTAACACTCTTGTGTAGACACCACTCCTTCGGAGCCCTGACGCCTTGAAATAGTAATATTGCGGTCAGGATAAATCCTGACTCGCACGGAAAATCAACCTGAAAAATGAAAGTATATCAAGGACTTTAGCTAGATACTAAAAATATGGTGCTTCTAAATCGTCATGGGTTTTAACATACCATCCAATTGAGTTTTTAGCTCGGGGGTGTTCTCATGACCATGGACATCAATGGCGTGTTGAACGCTCGCTGTGACGAGGTCTTCTCTTTGGTCAACAGGGGACATCAGAATAAGCTTGCATCCCATTTCGCTAGGCAAGTCGCCGCAATTTGATACTAACCATTCACCTTTAACATTGAGTGTTTCTTCGATGCTCATTTGTTTCCTCCATGATATGCATTTAATTCAATATATATTATTAAGCATCTTAAAATACTTTTAAGAGTTTGCCGAGTCAAGAATTTAATTATAAAGCTAAAAGAATAGCGGTTTCTACTTTCGAAGAATTGCATTAGGGTGGAGAAAATGAGCCAACCTAAACGTCACAAAACAACATCAAACGACACGAAACAACACTAATCAACAAATAGAAAAATCCTTGATAAATGGAAGTAAATCAAGGACTTTGGCTCTATATCTTTGTAGCGGGGGTAGGATTTGAACCTACGACCTTTGGGTTATGAGCCCAACGAGCTACCAGACTGCTCCACCCCGCGATCATCGGGTGGCATTATACTATCCTCTCTTTTTAGTGTCAAGCTCTGAATACTCAATAGTCGAATAATCGCCATGAAAATTGAATAAAAAAACTATCGGAACAGAACGCTGCCGCCTGTGGCATCTACGATCTCGGATCTGAACTTATCGACTTCGCTCAATCGAACTGAAACCGTCACTAATGCCTTGCCTTCTTCATGATCCTGCCGGACTTCCGCCTTAAATTTCGACGCGGCTCGTAATACATTGCTCAGCGACGGATAGTCAACCAACAGAGTGACATCAGCTGTGATAGTCTGTTCAATGACCGTGGCATTCTCGATCAAAAGCTTCACGCATCCGCCGTAAGCGCGGATGAGTCCTCCGACACCAAGTTTCGTGCCGCCGAAATAGCGTGTGACGACAACTATAAGGTTTGTCAAATCCGCTCCGGTAATAACAGAGAGCATCGGCGCGCCCGCCGAGCCTGACGGTTCACCGTCATCGCCCGAAAGCCCCTTGATATTGTCACCCTGACCGACACGAAACGCCCAGCAATTATGTGTGGCATCATGATACTTTTTTTTGACCGTGTCGAGTTTCATCTTTGCCGATGGTTCATCTTGAACGTGGAAGGCAGATCCGATGAATTTGGAACCTTTTTCTTTCAGAAGGGAGTTTGCATCACCCTTGATTGTGAGAAAAGTGTCAACTTCAGACATTTTTATCGTTTATCTGAGTAATGTAAATTTGCCGCTGATCTTGACTCCGTCACCCGTTATTTGATAAAGATATATGCCGCTTGCAAATCTGATGTCAGGAGAGTATATGAGTGAATTCACTCCCTGTGAAAGCATGCCTAACTCTTCTCGATAGACTGTTCTTCCGAGCAGATCGTAAACGGTGAATAGACCCGAGTTGATGCCGGCACCAAGATCGTAACTTATATTTATGATCGTGCCACTTTCATCAACTTTCAACGGATTCGGGTGTAGAGAAAGTATTGTCGAAGGTGGTATACCTGTTACGCGTACCTCTATACTGAAACGGTCCCTTCCCTTATCACTCACTTTAAAAGAGCCGTTGGCTGCGGCGATTATCAAACCGGATGAAGAGTTGACATTAGCGGCATTGGCTGAAACGCTTGGCGGAAGCGATATGATAAGCGGAGGTTGGGCAGTCATGGCGGATCCCCAGACATCCGGCTTGTTATCCGCTGTAAACGTGGCTTTAACTGCTGAAGAACGAAGTGGAGTGAATCGGTATAGCTTAAATGCGAGCCGATCTAAGCCTGTCAGAGGTGATATGAAAGCCGCATCTGAAAAAGTTGTATCCTCGTCGGCATCTAACTCATATTCAGGATAAAGAGAACCTTCCTCAAAGAAGACTCCGTTGATGCTTCTTGAACCTGTGAACCAGGTCCACAGAGCAAATTTACCGAAAGCGGCTTTTATGCCGTCACTCTTTTCAACGTCGAGCTTTAACGCTTTATCGATTGATGCGACTGCGGAGTTATCAACGATAAAATTCCAGATTGAACGCATTATGCTTATATCATAATTCTCTTCGAGAAATTTACCGAAAATTGCTGCCTGATAACCGTTAGAAAGAAACAGAGATAGACCCGCAATTCTGTAATAGCTTTCGATGTACTGTATGTAATCGTTTACATTATCGTAGCCGACATCCTCGAACCAAGTCGAAGCAAGCTCAAAAAACCATATATCCGAAAACCGAAAATTGTAAGCTAGCTGCACAGCATGAAAATATTCATGGACGGCGGTGACCTTCATCCCGTCAAGACCGTTGGAGAAATATATGTTTTCAGCGAAGTCATTGTCAGATTCTATCCATGACGACTGTGTAGTGTCTTCAATAAAATCGAAAACGGTTTCGCCGTATATTAATTTTCCGGAAAGTTGCTGAATATAGACATCATATTCCGGCGATTCAACCGAATCGACAGGAGGTTCGCGATATCCAAGCGAATCTATAAGCAGAAATCGCGCCCATTCGTATGCACGACCCGTTTCGTATATCCAATCAGGAACCGTCTTTCCTAAGCTATAATTCACATCAACCGCATGAGTTCCGGTCGTATCGTAATGAATGATGAAATTGCCGCTCTCTGTTTGGTAAGATGCCTGAGTGACAGGTCTTGGATCCTGAGCTATGAAGGTTGCTTTTTCAAGTGGACTAAGATAACTCATCATCTCTGCCCGGACGGGAAACATACATTTAATCGCCATCTCGTCCTGCTCCGGCTGATATTCTCCAGCTCGTAAGCGTTGATAGAGCGACCGTAGATCAGCCGCATATTCATGCTCACTCAATTCATTTTCGAGATACAGTTCGCGTAATTTTGTATAAGCATCCTGAGCGAAGAGCGTAGAAGAGCTCATCGATGCTACTGTAAATAGCAAAATGTTCAGTGTTAAGCGAATCTTCAATTTCACTGAATGGTTACTGGGTGTAAAGAGTTATGACTCGTAAAATTCCGGCTGAGCATACTTTACAGAAGTAATCGGGGTTCCTCGTAAACATTATACAATCTGCCTCCGGTCTGTATAATCCTTTGCCTCTATACATTGCGCCCTCGAATGCTCCGACCTTCCCAAAATATTTTTCCGATCTGAGCATCGGTTCGGTGATCTTTTTCACTTCCCGGAAGAGCTTTTCCATATCGCTTTCCGAAGCGCCCTTTGCCCGCATCTCTGTCCGTTTTTTCTGGTATTCATACGATGCTTTATCGTATTGTTCTTGATTCCACGGTGTTGGGATCGGAGTAGATTCAGCTGCATACTTTTTCCACTTCAAATTTTCAGGGTCGAGCAGCGCGGTGGCATTTGGTTCCCAGGGTTCCACGCCGGGAGCATTAAAATCTTCATACGCTACCGAGGATGTATAGTATTCATCAGCGAGCCCCGCAAATGAGTGCCCGAATTCATGTACAAATACGTATGCCGCCGGTTCCGTGTCGGAGCTCGTCGTAGCGTAAAGGTTAAATATTCCGCCGCCGCCGTATTTACGGGTGTTAGCGACCATCATAATTGCGTCGTATGGAGCGTTTGCGGCAATCTCCCTGATCGCTTCATTCTCGAATGAAAGCACGTAGCGGTCTGAATCGAAAGCGTTGAAACTCAATCCGAGAGGTGTATTGACCCAGAAATCCATTCGTGGATTACTTATGCCGGATCTGTCAGAAGCGATGTCGATTGCCCTTACGTTAAAATTTTTCTTTTGAGACTTGAACGGTTCAGTATCGAAAAGAACGCCGACTAATTTCTTCACATCGGAATGAAACTTCTTTTTTTCTTTTGATGTGTACCCGTCACCGAGAATTAAAATATCTACTTTATTCTCGATCTTACCATTCTCAAACAGCGTCCAAACTTTTCCATATTCATGCAAGGGGGAGCGGTCAATGAATCGACTTTTGGGGTCTATAACAGTGGAAAATATTTCGCTGAATGAGCCGTCGTTAAGTCGTTTTTTTAATACGAGTTGAATATTATCTTTCGGCTCCGGGAAGCGCTGCGATTCATGAATGGATTTCCAAACACCGCGCCGTGCTTCTCTTGTGGTCTCCCATTCGCCGTATATGCTTGCAAAACCGCGGGAGTAGATAACCCGATTGGTTTTAAGATCGATCACTTCAAATAAATACTTTCCGAGATTCGTATCGTCTATGAGCTTTATCCTACCGCCGGGCCATTTCCCTTCCAACCGAATCTTATCCAAACTAATGTGTTCTTCTGATGAAACACCGCTGTGGTAATAGTCGAAGCGCAATGTGTTGCCTGTGAAAAGCTTATCGAAATCCCCAGCAGATGCCGTAGAAAAAAACAATAGTAGCAATAAAACTCTTTTCATATGGTTCTCCAAAACATGATTTTATTGGCGTGAAGTTAATCACGAATATGTACTTAGTCAAATAAATGATTTTCGAGTTACCACTCAATTAGTTGTGAAGCAATGAAAAGAAATGTAAGTTAAACTATGTCGTTCGTCAGCATGGAAGTAAAAGGAGAAGTCCGATCAAGAAATTTATAATTCAATTAAGTTCGTTTTTCCTGATCATGGGAGCGCTGCTACAAGGATGCGGTTCTGACAGAGTCATTGTTCAACTGAATACGGAGTTAGGGAATATCACGTTAGAGATTTATGAAAAA
This sequence comes from Fidelibacterota bacterium MT.SAG.3, assembly GCA_004402895.1. Classification (GTDB taxonomy): domain Bacteria; phylum Fidelibacterota; class SORT01; order SORT01; family SORT01; genus SORT01. Next base: position 20,067 of record SORT01000001.1, read on the forward strand.
GAGGCTCCGCTGACGGCATCAAATTTTCTGAGATATGTCGATGAGGAATTATTTAAGGACGCAAAGTTTTACAGGGTCGTGACCAAAAGCAATCAGCCTCAAAACGATATTAAGATCGAAGTTATTCAGGGCGGTCTTTTTACAGAAGAAAAGATGTATGAACCGATAGCTCATGAGACGACAGAAGAAACAGGGATACTACATAAGGATGGAATTATCTCGATGGCGCGGAATGAACCGGGAACGGCAACTTCGGAGTTCTTCATTTGCGTTGGTGATCAACCGGAGTTGGATTTCGGCGGAAAGCGCAATCCTGACGGTCAAGGTTTTGCTGCTTTCGGTAAAGTTATTGAGGGGATGGAGGTCGTGAGGAAGATACAACAACAGCCTGAGACGGATCAGATGTTAACCTATCAGGTTCATATACTAAACATAAGTCGAAAGAGTTTATAACGTTTTTTATGTGGTAGAACCCGATAAAATCAAGACTATAAATATTTAAATATTACTGTATCTTAAAGTAAGAAATTGATTAGATTAACTCTTTGTTGAAAATAAAACGAAATCGATTAAATGGGGGCTATAAAAGACTTTGGGAAATGAAGGACAAGAAGTAATCTTTTTGTTAGCAACTAGGAATAGAGTGACTAAATCATGGGAATAAACAAATGGCGATAAAAATCGGAATTAACGGTTTTGGAAGAATAGGACGGTCAGTACTACGGGCAGCAAAACTCATTCGTAAATCCGACTTCGATTTTGTGGCGATAAACGATCTTACCGACGCGGAAAAACTTTCTACGGTTTTGAAATACGATTCAGTACACGGTACATATCCGGGCGAGATCAGCATAAGTAACGGCAATCTTTCCGTTGACGGCGATATTATAAAAATGGTATCTGAGCGGAACCCCGCAGATCTGCCTTGGGGAGAACTTGACGTGGATTTTGTCATTGAGGCTACAGGATTATTCAGGGAACGGAAGCAATTAGAAGGACATTTGGACGCAGGGGCAAAAAAGGTTATTCTGACCGTGCCGCCAAAGGATGATATTGATGCTACGATAGTGCTTGGAGTGAATGACGATACCCTGACGGGAGAGGAAAAAATAATTTCCAACGCATCTTGCACGACCAATTGTGCTGCGACAGTAACAAAGGTCATACATGAAGCATTCGATATCAAAAGAGGTTATCTGAGTACCATTCATGCATATACTATGGATCAAAAACTTCTCGATTATCCTCACAAGGATATGAGAAGAGCAAGAGCGGCGTCGCTATCGATCATACCTACATCCACAGGAGCGGCTAAAACCTTAGGCGTTGTTCTCCCGAGTCTTGCAGGCAAGATAGACGGCATGTCATTTAGAGTGCCGATACCTGATGGTTCAATAGTCGATCTGATTTTTGAGGTTAATAAATCCACTACTGTTGAAGAGATCAACAAAGTAATGAAGGAAGCAACTGAAAAGGAAATGAAGGGCTATATAGAATACACTGAGGATCCGATAGTGTCAGTCGATATAAAAGGGAATATCCATTCTGCGATATTCGATTCTGAGCTCACACGTGCCATGGATCCCAATTTTATTAAGGTGTCAGCTTGGTACGATAATGAAATGGGTTATGCTTGCAGAGTCGTAGATCTTATTTCAAAAATGGACGAACTTTCCGGAGCAGCTTCCTAATTTCTGGCGCGAAGTATGGTTCGTCCTTCTACAATACCATTTCTATCAATCAATGCTTGGCTTACCCAAGTATTTTCGGGACCGAGAAAGGGGAGTAACTGATCATCGAGGTATATTGCAACGGATCTGGTTTTACTAATTCTCAAAGAAAATTGTTCGTAGCCTTCCCAAGTATGTTCTTCACCAAGTCGCTGGAATGTAATATCATCGGCATCCGTAACTTCGCCGTCGGTTTTAACTACCACTCGAACTCTGAAGCTATCCATGGAGATGATCCTCAAACTCATCAACGGAGTGAATTCATTGTCAATTTCGAATTTAACGGCGGAATCTGAATCGATGGCGGCTATAGCAATAGAAGTGTCGATAATCGCCGGGTCCACGTTGCCGTTTTCCAAAGCAGTAGATTCTTCGCCGTTGGTTTTACCTGTTGAAGAATCCTCTGTCGTGCAAAATTTCACCGATAATAGTAAGAGAATAAATATTGCAATCCCTCCGATCAACAAGGTTTGGGATTTCTTTTTTGGTTTTTCCTCGGAATCACCATTCAGTTCTCCTTCGGCAAGTTCCCTGCGGGCTCTTCTTTTTTCTTTGGGTAATTCCTCGGCGGAGCGGAATAGCCTATATCGTCTTGCTGTATCATCGGGATCAATACCTATTTCCTTGGCATAAGCTTTGATAAATAATACAATATACGGTTCAGGTAAAAGATCATATTCCCCGGATTCTATGGCATGTAAATACTCGGGATTAATTTTTGTGACGCTCGAAATATCTTCAATCGAGAGACCGCGTGCAAGCCTGCTTTCGCGTAATTCTTCGTAAAAATTTGTCATAAAAACGATTGCTCCGTCTGTAATTGGTGAATATTACTTAAGTTGTTATTGAGAGTCAAATATAAAATGAAAACAGCAAAAAGATTGGCAATAATATATATAGGAATCTGCTGAGGAATGAATGGACTGCTGAACATTGCATTACACTGGAACTTTCATCAACCGCAGTACGCTGATCCGGAAGATAGAGCTAATTCACAGCCGTGGGTAAGACTACATGCTGTTAGAGAGTATTTGGACTTGGGTTTGATGATGCAGAAGTTTCCAAATGTAAAATCAACGATTACAATGTCATCCTGCCTCATAGACCAGCTACAACAATATGAAAATGGCTTTGAAGACAGCTTTCTCTCACTGTTAAAATTGAATCCTCAAGATATGAACGAAGAGATAAAATCCGCATTTCTTCCAAAAATATTCGATATTTATGCCTCCGATTCCATGTTGGAGAAGGCGGAATGGTCAAAAGTTTATGAGACATGGAATAAAAGAGTGAAAAATGGGGGATTGGAAAAAGCAGCTAATTTGACTACAGACCAAGAAATTCTTGATATTCAAACGTTATTTCTTCTCGGATGGAGCGGGAATAGCTTGTTGAATTCGGCTGAACTCGAGAAAATAACGATGAAGGAGAGTGGATTCACTGTCGAAGAGAAGATAGTTGTTCTTGATCTTCATGAACAATTGCTACCTAAGATTATTCCCCTGTATAAGGAGCTCGCTTCAACGGAACAAGTGGAATTATCAATTTCGCCTTACTACCATCCGATACTTCCTCTTTTAATAGATAATGATTACGGGAAGATAGCAGATCGATATTGTGAAGAGTCTTCTTTACATTTTGAATTTCCGTCTGATGCCGAGAAACAGGTGCGAGATGCATTTAAATTACATGAAAAAGTATTTGAGGAGAAGCCGTTAGGAATGCTGCCCCCGGAAGGTTCAGTATGCTTTGAAGTCATAGAACTTTGTTCTCGTGAGGGTCTCAAGTGGCTGACTACTGGTGAGCAGGTATTACTCCGGTCAGTTGAAGGAGAATTGGATGCAGAAAAGAAATTCCGGGCATATAATGTTGAGGGGGTTGAGAACTCCCCGGCGGTCTTTTTCAGATGTCAGGAACTTTCGGAATCTATTGTTACGGAATATTTTGATATTAGTCCTAAATCAGCTGTCGATGATCTATTCAACAAATTCGCTATAATTAGAGATTCCATATCAGGGGATCATAAAAAATATATTGTTCCTATTCTGCTTGATGTTGAAAACAGTTGGGAATTCTTTCCGGAGAACGGCATGCCGTTTCTCAATGAGCTGTATTCCCGTCTCAGCGATTCTGAAATGGTAAAGACGGTCACGATGAAGGATTATCTTGAAGAAGCAGGGGAACTTCCGGTCATCTACAATATCCAGCCGGGCTCTATAATTGATGGTAATTTTAATAGTTGGATAGGTCAGGAACAGAAAAATAGAGCATGGGATGTGCTTACCGAGGCAAGGAAAGCATTAGAGAAAGCAGGTGAGCAGGATGATATTAAAAAAGAGCCGTTCAAAGGGCGATATGAAGCTGCATATCGGAACATTCTCGCATCGGAAGGCAGCGATTGGTTTTGGTGGTATGGAAAGAGAAGATCCTTGCCTCGAGGCAGGCTATTTGACGAACTATACCGGTCACATCTCATAAAAGTATATAGCTATCTTAATTTATCCATTCCCGAAGAGCTGCTTAAACCATTGGATTATTATGTTGAAGAGGGGGCAGCAGCGCCGGAGGCAATGCTGACTCCTGATGTGGATGGAAAAGAAACCGAAGCCGGTGAGTGGGATGCTGCCGGTTATTGGTATTTGGAGGAAGTTGCAGGAAGGCAGGCGGAATATATATTTAGCGGAGTGAAATACGGCTTTGATAAAGAGAATTTGTATCTCCGGCTTGACGGCGATTCCGGATTATTAAGATCCACAGAAGAGAAAGTTGCCATAGATATCTGCATTGTGAAACCTGTCGAGGCTGTGATAACGGTTTCGTTGACAGACCAATTAGAGATCATAAAATATAAATCTCAAGGAGTGATAAGGGATATTACAGGTGGAGAGATGAACCTGCAGGATCTGATTGAAGTCAAGCTGCCGCTTAGCGAGATAGGCTTAGGGATGAATGAAAAATTTTATTTTTTTGTAAGATTGACCTACAAAGGGGAAGAACTTGAGCGGCTTCCACGACAGGGTGTTATCAAGACAGTTACTCCTTCAGAGGAAAGAAAAACCAAGAGATGGTATCATTAGGCGCGTGAATAGGTAAAGTAAACTTTATTCTGGGATTCCATTGCCACCAACCGGTTGGTAATTTCGAGTTTGTATTCAAAAAAGCGTTTCAGCGAAGTTATAAGCCACTTGTTGCTACGATGAAAAACTCCCGAGTTTAGGTCACGTGGCATTTCAGCGGTCCGGTCATCGATTGGCTGGAAAAAAAGAACGGTATGAATAAGGATTTTTCACGGAACGCGTCGGCGAAAAAGTATGTTGAGCTTTACGAGAAAGCGATAGCAAAGAAAACAGTTTAGAGTATTCGGCTACCGTCATTGCGAGGAATCCGTTAGCTGACGGATGACGTGGCAGCAAAAGACAGGCGCAAGCCAATCTCGAAATATCGATTAAGGATAGATTTGAGATTGCCACAGAATCATCCTACCGGCTGATTCTTAGCAATGACGATAGAGTAAGAGTCAGGGTACTAAAGACAGACATAATTATCCTGATTCGCATCTGAATTAGCTGAATTCATTTGAGCAAGACCATCTTCCTCGTCTGGACGAAATCGCCTGCCTAAAAGCCGTATTATAGATCGTACAGATTATAAAGACTTTGGGCGTATTTCGGAATCAAGTTTTCTGCCTAATCTTATAACAATCTCTGGTAGCGCTTCTACATCGGACAACGCTGTGCGAAAGTTCACTATACATGCTCGCAAGAGATATTTACCTTCGATCACAGCATTTGAAACAAAAGCCTCGCCACTTTTTTGCAGATGATTGAGTAGTTCCTCATTAAGTTTGTTCAAATAAGTTTCGACAGCCGCTTTATCATCAGGCAGTTTTAATGGAACGAAGCGAAATGTCGTTATGCTAAAGTTTTGCGTAACAGCTTGCAATTCTGGATGAGTGCCAACAGCCTCATATAACGCCTGCGAAAGAGCGATATCATCACCGATCATCTTCATAAAACCCTCTCGTCCTACCTGACGGAATCCAAGCCAGACTTTCAAGGCGCGAAAACCACGCGAGTTTTGTAAGCCAAACTCGTGGTAGTTAATCGGTGGATCCTCCTGTATTCCATCGAAGTTATAATACGTTGGATTATGACTGAATGTTTTTATCAGATGATGGGGATCCCTGACCAGCACACAACCGGCTTCAAGCGGGCTGTACAACCATTTGTGCGGATCCAGCGCAATCGAGTCAGCTTCACGCAATCCCTTCAACTGAATGGAGGCATCGGGCAATACGACGGCGGGGGCGCCGTAAGCGCCGTCTACATGAAACCATAAATTATATTCTTTGCAAATGGCCGCAATTTCAGGTAGTGGATCAGTTGCACCTATTCCAACTGTTCCTGCTGTGCCAACAACGAGGAAAGGCAGATGGTCATCAGCTAGGTCTGCCTTGATCTGTTTTTCAAGGGCATCTAAATCCATTTGATGATCCTCGTTGGCTACAATCCAGCGAACAGAATTTGTGCCCATACCGAAGAGATCAGCCGCTTTATCTATCCAGGTGTGAGTTTCTTTTGAAACATACGTGACGAGTTGCCGGTTGCCTGCAGACAAGCCATCTACGCTAAGATCCCACGGAACTTTAGCTTTACGGGCAGCTAGGAAGCAGACGAAATTTGCCATATTGCCGCCACTTACCAGTAGTCCACCACAGGTTCTTGGATAACCGATCAAGTCAGCAATCCAGCGAATCGACTGCGCTTCAATTTCACTTGCTACCGGAGACAGTACTGCAGCTCCTACGTTTGGATTCACTGCGGCAGCCAATAAATCAGCCAGCACTCCGATTGGCGCCGCAGATGATGTGATATATCCCCAGAATCTCGGGTGACCGTTGAAAAGCGAATGGTCGAGGAGCAGATCTGTTACTTCATCTAACAAGTCATTAGCGGGTGAACCGTGTTCAGGCAGAGTGTCTGTGCCCAATAGATTGCGTATGGTTTGAGGGGACTCTCCGGAAGTTACAGGTCGGTTAGATAGCCCATCAAGAAATTCTGCGATTTGGTCTACTAGCTTGTAGCCAAGCTTGCGAAATTCATCACCGTGGATTTCCAGCGGCGCTTCCCGATTAGCTAAATTGGATGTTTGATCACTAAAGTTCATTTTAATACCTTTTATTAATTTTCGTCTTCAATAAGCTTGAAACTTAAAAGTGTTTCAAGTTAAGAGACATTTATTTAGTAACAACTTTTTCCCTTAATCCGTATCACGCATTAATCACCAAAATTCATGGACCAAACTTGGATCAAAATGTCCTCAAACAACTTTTTAGACACTGTTATGTAAAGTAAACGGGAGTAAATAAGACAAAACACACTGTCTCAAAAGATAATTACCGAAAGATCTGTATGGTCTGCATTGTTCTGTAATAACAGCTACTCTGGTGCCGCCTAATGGAATCAAACCCAAAGGAGCTGAAATAAAGAAAATAAGGTATTTTTAGCCCACTTTTCATGATGGTCGAACCTGAAACTGCTATTGTTACTTCAAGTTCAGCGATTTAACGTTATTTGGATCTGTCATTGCTTTGTAAAAAAGCGTAAGAGGGAAGCCCATAACGTTTTCGTAGGAACCTTCGATCTTTTTCACGAAAACAGCGCTTTTATCCTGAATTCCGTAAGCACCTGCTTTATCGAATGGTTGTTCGGTTGAAATGTATCTTTTTATTTCCTCGTCAGATTGTTCTTTAAAAAATACTCTGGTCGTTTCCACATCCGTAAAATAACGTTCTTCAGGTGTAGAATAGACACAAAATGCGGTGATTACCCTGTGCATTTTACCGCTGAGTTTCCGCAGAATTTTGAATGCGCCAGCTGGGTCAGCCGGTTTACCCAAAACCTCTTCATCCAATACCACGACCGTATCAGCGCCGACAATGATGCCGTCTTCTATATTTTCTGAAACGCTTTTCGCCTTGAGTTCAGCCAACGATTTGATATTCTCTTCAATGGAGAGTGAATCATCATAGACTTCCGGCAGTGTTGAGGGAATGACCTCCGGATGCAGTCCCAACTGTTCAAGGAGTTTTAGTCTTCTCGGCGATTGAGATGCAAGAATAAATCTTCTGCTGAAAGTCAGAATCAAGTAACGTATTCTGTAGAATATTTCTTGATGCTGCGGAGGAGATCTTTTTCGTTTACTTCATTTTTAAATTCTAAGTTCCCGTCGATCTCAATAACAGGAATCTCAATACCGTATTTCATCATTAGGTCGTCGCTTTGAGTAATATCAACGGTTTCGAGGGTGAATTTTAATTTTTTTGCTACGCGTTTCACGATTTCCAATGCTACATTGCAGAGCTGACAATTCTCTTTTGTATAGAATCTTAGGAGCGGATAATGTTTTATCATCTGGCGATAGCGAGTTTTTTGAGTACCTCATGCCAGTTCTTTGTTTGCGATGATTTGGCTCTGAGCCTGTAAATGTATACACCGTTGGCGATCCGATCTCGTACTTCATCGGTGCCGTCCCATCGAATCGATTGAAAGCCTACTGAAACGGCGGAATAATCCTGAATCTTCCTTATCAATCTGCCTGCAACGGTGTAAATACTTATCTCCACAACATCGGCGGGATGAGTCAGGTAAAAGGTGAAATCCGTTGTTACAGTCATAGGATTCGGGTAATTATAGACCCGTTCGATGGCGAGCTCTTCGCTTGATGAAATGTTGAAGACTACGGTCTCTTCGGTAAAATTATTGAAGCTGTCCCAGGCTTTGACTGTAACGGAATGTTCGCCCTTATCAAGAGGGGGCATAGGATATCTTAAAGTTCCTTTTTGATAGCTGTCGATGTCATACTCGAAAAATTGAGTAACGTTAAATTTTGAATTAAGTTCATTGTCAATTGTCAGCGTTATCTTGTGACCGACCTCTTCGGCAAGATTGATGCCGTTTTCATCATTTATAATAACTTCTAATGTAGCATCGGGAGGTATGATGTCGCCCGAGCGGAAATATAATTCCTCGAATCCTATTGCGATGTCGGGACCTAAATCATCACTGCTTACACTCGCTGTGCCATCGTATTCAATTCCGTTTAGAGAACCGGCGCCATCCATACCCGTCTTTTCATCCCACCAATAAACAATGGCCCTTCCGCTGCTGCCACCGTAATTAATATCTCGTGGTACGATAAAGGTGCTCGTGAAACTATCTCCGACTGCGCTTACAGGTCCGCTGAAAATACGGGAGCCGGGCAGCTTGTAACTTATCTTACCGGTAACTCCGTTATAAGTTTCAATACGAGTCACCGGAACCACCGAATCGAAGATGTTGACAGCCACGGAGACCGAGGCGGAAGAAAGTTTCTCACCATTTTCGTCGAGAATTTTGCCGGTTAGACTTGCTTTACCGAGCGCCTGCAGTGTACGCGGATCAGTTTCATTCACAAGAGCTCTGCCTTTGGGCAGCGTTACTCTCATCGTAGGATCGCCGAGGTAGTGATATTTCTGGTCGTTGCTCGCTTGACCGTGTGCAATCTTACCTGAGAGTAAAGCTGTTCCGATTCGAGGAGTGTTGCTGGAAAATGGATGGTCGGGAAGCAATTTTCTGAAAAAGTGTACGGTTATTCGTTTATTAGCGCCTGAATAAACCAATCTTGAAGCAGCAAGCATTCCGATAGCGCCGTTTTGCTTCTGCACGAGCAGGTCCTCAGCCATCGACTGTATGTTGGGATCGTCGTAACGTCCGAATTCGCAGGTTCCTGCCACCCATATCGGCAGTTTCATTCCTGTATCGATGATATTCAGGTCTCTGTCGCTGGAGAGTAATCGCTCCTGAGCGAGAACCGTTGGTCCGCCATGACCGATATACACAAGAATAGATGTACCTCTATTGAGTTGTCCAAGCAGAGCTTGTGTGGCATCAGGTTTTCTTACGCCGAAAACGGCGGCATCCGTATCAACTTTGTATTCGGTCAGATATATTTTGCGTATATCGCTGGTTTGCGGAAAGAATCCTACTATTGATTCTGACTGAGTTATATGCTCTATTTCAGCACCACTTGAGGGTCTGAAAAGGTCGTCAGCCACTATTGTCAAAGTATTCTTCCAATTACCGAAAATTGGTTCACTTTCATAAAGAATGAGTTTTTCGACATAATTTTCCGCATCTTCGGCAGTCCTCGCCACAATTCTACCCATAGAGAGATCGGCGATTATGTCTTTCCCGGAGATGTATGCGAAATGATCGTCCGCCGCGCGCGAATTTATATAACTTATATGGCTACCCAATGTCGTAGTGTCGTCGATAAGTTGATATGTCATAACAAAATTTGTTGATTCCCCTGTAATGTTACGGTAATCATAATCGCCATCCCCGAAAAGCAATGCAAAACTTGGTTTGGGTTCGTTCCAATTTTCATATGCGTGCTTGAAGAAGTAACGAAGAGCCATCGGATCGGTCTGACCCGCTGAAAACTCAAGTATGATATCGTCAATATCAAATACGGTCGTGTTAAGTCTATCATTCGGAGCTGCTTCAGACGTCCTGTACTTTGCAAGACGATCTGCCGACTCACGAAAATCTTTGTGCGAGACTATTATATACTCCGCTTGTGTGTTGATAATTCTCGTCTTTGGAGTATCAAAACTTTCAACTGTTGCAATCTCGTAAACGCTCAGATAGTTAGAAGTAGCGGCGAGATAATATTCGGATGGCACCGAATCGCTCATCTTCTCCTGCCAGATTACGTTTGTAGCCGTAAGCTCGGAGGGGATCACCCTGTAAGTCGATTCGAGATCGGTCACGTTATATATTTCCACATCGGTAGAACTGAATCCTGAAGCGATGAATGAAATTAAGCCGGATTTACCGGGACTAAAAAAATGCAGCTTGTCCGACTCGGCTTTCAATTTTCTTTTATAGCGTATTTCAAGCCAGTCAAAATATACTTTTGAAGGTGAATCGGCTCCTTCCCACTCTAAGGTGAAGTTGTTCACGCCTGAAGAAAGAAAGTCGGCAATCATGGTTTTTTTGACAACATTAGTACTGTATCTGAATACAGATTTGGAAACTAAGATCGACTTGCTACCGAGCTTTAAACTTAGTCTGCCTCCGAATTTGCTATCTTCAACTCCGCTTCGCAGACGTAAACGGAAGTTTACTTGTTCGTCGGTTATCACGTCGTTTAGTGTAAGCGGAAGTTGACTGACAGCCGACCTGCCGGAAAGACTTACGCCAAAGAATCCTGTACCCGTTCTGAGGAAATTAATAATATCCTCTTCCTGGTGTAGATAAGCGTCGTATTGCGAAATAGAACTGTCCGGACTGATTGAGGATGTTGGTACTGACTGCATCTCCAAACCGAGTGAACTGCCTGACGGCGCAACATTCAGCCAATAAGCAGAAAAAGTTGAGTACGGATTTTGTGAATAGTAGATATGATCTTTCGATTTATTGTATTCCCATCCTGAAGCTCCTTTGCCGTAAAAAACTATTTCCTCTCCTGAATCAAATATCCCGTTAAGATTGGAGTCTTTCCGCCACAATGGAATTTCTTTGAGGTTGGGCGTGACTTCAGCGCCTATTTTACCATCCATAACTCTACCCTCGAAATAGGGTGAGTATAGTTTAATACGCTTAAAGTCTATACCTGTAATGTTCACACCAAATGATTCCAATTCCTCAGTAGTTATTTTATAAATGCCATCTTCAAACAGGCTTATCTTATACCAATCACCAGGTCCGAAAGAACTGCTTTTTTTGAATGAACGTGTATCTTTATGCTTCTTAAGCCATTTTTTTGAATGTTCAAAATTAAGCAGCGCGGAACCGTAAAGCTCATTTTCGGCAGCTGATAAGATTTGAGGAGATTTTTCATTGCTTTTACCGCCGAAAGAAATATCAACGGAGATTTCATTATAAAGATCCAGACCTCCCGGACTATTGGAGACCTCATAGGGAATTATAATAACTTTATATATTTTTTGTTGACGAAAATAACCGGCATTCTGCAATCGTACACTTTTTATCTTGAGGTCAGAATATGAAGCGAGATCAACGTTGTCGAGCATGAGAAAAGGAATACCATTTACCCTCTTAATGGTATTCGGAATTCGAACGAGTTCACCTGAAAGAAAACGCCCGCCCTTTTTTGTGATATTCGTGATAGCCGGAGAAGCATCTTCGGGAACGCCGAATGTGAAAACAGCCGCTGGGAGTGCTGGCTCTCCCGGATTTCCAAGAATAGTGGTTGCTTCGTTAAATGAGAGCTCTATCCTTCCCGAGTTATCTTTGTTGCTTTTGAAATCAGGCCTGAGAGTGATGGAAATTCCATTGTCAGTGGAGACAATGTTTAGCCGTTTTAGTTCCGATTTCGGGGTAAGAAACGGCTCGACTCCGGTTTTGGGGCTGATTTGCAGCAGTGTAAAAAACAGAAGGGATAAGATCATACTGCCTCAATGAGGAAATAATTACCAAAATAATAAACCGAACGCATGATTTGCCGTTCGGTGTGCACCGAATAACGCAACAAAAACATCTAACCCTCCAACTTAAGTTCTTCGTTTAGATAAAATTCTGTAGCGTTTTTTCTGTATAACCTCAATTTAGCGGGACTAATATATCTTAAAGGTTTTACTTTGTCAAGTTCATTTAGTTCCATAGCAGCTTCAATTCCTAAAGTGTGATCGTAAAATGTAAATATTAACCTTCCTAATTTATGTAATGTGGTTTACATTAAATCACTGAATAAGATTATTAATATGGCTAAAAGTTTAAAGGATTTTGAGACTGTGGAAAATTTAATAAAAGAATTGCTCCTGAAGTTGGGTGAAGATCCCGATAGAGAAGGACTGCTGAAAACTCCGTCAAGAGTGGCAAAATCTTTAAATTATTTGACTAAAGGATATAACGAGAGCGTAGAGGAAGTAGTTAACGGAGCGCTGTTTTACGAGGATTTAGACGAAATGGTTATAATTCGGGATATAGATATTTTCAGCATGTGTGAGCATCACATGCTTCCATTCTTCGGGAAATGCCATGTGGCCTATCTTCCGAATAAAAAAATTATCGGTCTAAGCAAAATCCCGAGGATTGTAGAGATTTTCGCCCGTCGGTTACAAGTACAGGAGCGTCTGACCACCCAAATAGCCGATGCGATAAACAATTCCGTAAATCCTCACGGAGTCGCCGTGACAATAGAAGCAACACATCTTTGTACAGTTATGCGGGGAGTAGAAAAACAAAATACTGTGGCGATAACGAGTTCTATGCTTGGAAAATTCAAGACCGATTCAAAATCAAGATCAGAATTCCTTTCAATGATTAAGTGAGCCTTTTGAGTAATAGATTTGGTAATTGAAAGTGTAAACCGGGAAGCCTGGACTGTTATCGGCTCGACGGCGGAGCTGCGGATTCTCTTCAGCGGAGGGATTGAAAGCGCAGTCCTCATGGGAGAAGCGATCGAAGCAGGTTTGGTGCCAATTCCGGTTTACGTTGCAACCGGCACGAGATGGGAAAATACAGAGCTGAAATCGGCAAATATCTACCTCGAGACATTAGAACTCGGATTATCGGATAAAATTATTATTCGTAAATATACTCCGGGTGATGTTGAAAAACATTGGGCATATAACAAAGGCAGCTACCCCCTTGCGGAAGAGGACATTCAGACGTTAGAAATTTCCGGAAGAAACGAAACTTTATTAAGAGAGGCCGTGCGTTTTGGAGAAGATGACCAAAAGTTGATCCTCGTTATAGGAACTACAGCGGATAATCCCTTTAAGGATGGAGACCAACAATTTTACAGTGAGATGGAGACAACTCTTTCGGCACAACGGCGCGCAAGAGTGACCATATTGACTCCATTGAAGGGGCTTACAAAGAGTGATGTTATCAAAAGAGGAAAGCGTTTTCCACTCGGTTTGACGCTGTCATGTGTAGCCCCGCTTAACGGGAAAGCATGTGGTGAATGTATAAAATGCGCTTCAAGGACTGCTGCATTCTTGACGGCAGAAGTAATAGATAAATACGAAATGGAGGAATTGAATGAGTCTTAAGGTCGGAGATAAAGCGCCCGATTTCAGTTTAAGGGATCAAAATGGGAACAGTGTTTCCCTTGACGGCTATTTGGGAAAGAAAGTAATAGTTTTTTTCTACCCGAAGGATGATACACCCGGATGTACTGTCGAAGTATGCAATTTCCGGGATGATTTTGAGTTATACGAAGAAAAAACGCCGTACTCTTGGGAATTAGCAAAGACGGAGAGGAGTCTCACCAAAAATTCATAAGTAAATTCGATCTACCCTTCACACTTTTATGTGATGAAGACCATGCTGTCGCTGAGGCATATGGTGCGTGGGGTGAAAAAAATATGTATGGAAGAAAATATATGGGGATCGTCCGGACTACGGTCGTGGTGGATGCCGAAGGCAATGTAGAGCAGATTTATGAAAAAGTTAAACCAAAGGATCATAGTAAAGAGTTGCTCGGAGTGCTCTGAATTATTATTGCACAACAAAAAAACTCTTGCAAGAAGTTAAGAATAATAGTAAATTTCTTGGCTTAAAATGAGTTGAGGAAATGTTTGAACAACTAAGTGGCAGATTCGCGGAAATAACGAAAAATCTTCGAGGCATGGGGAAGATAACGGAGAAAAACGTCTCCGATACCTTAAGGTCAGTGCGCCGTACATTGCTTGAGGCTGATGTAAACTATAAGATAGTCAAAGAATTCACCGAATCTATCAAGTTAAAGGCTATGGGCGACAGAGTTCTCAAGTCTGTTTCTCCGGGTCAGCAATTCGTGAAAATTATACACGGTGAGCTTGTTGAACTCATGGGTGGCGCCTCGGTAAAGGAACCGGAACTAAAGGGAAAGATACCTCACATCATCATGGTAGTGGGGTTGCAAGGCTCAGGGAAGACCACTTTTGTGGCTAAATATGCCAATAGATTGATAAAATCGGGTAGAAAACCGTTGCTGGTAGCGGCAGATGTGTATCGGCCTGCGGCGGTAGAACAGCTCAGTCAACTTGCGAAACAAATCGGCGCGGAAATCTTCTCGAATAAAGGGGATTCACCGTTAAAACTTTCAAAAGATGCTGTTAAACAAGCGCTAAAAGATAACTTAGATGTCGTAATAATTGACACTGCAGGAAGGCTTCAGATCGATTCTTCAATGATGGAAGAACTTCGTCAAATTAAAGACAGCGTTAAGCCTGAACTGATTTTATTTGTGGCAGATGGTATGAGTGGACAAGACGCAGTAAATGCGGCAAGCGAGTTCGCAGCACAGGTTGATTTTGACGGAGTAGTTCTAACAAAACTTGACGGTGATGCGCGCGGCGGTGCGGCTCTTTCGATTCGTGCGGTAACGAAAAAACCGATAGTTTACGCAAGCATGGGCGAGTCGATAGATACGCTCGAACTTTTCCATCCCGACAGGATGGCGGGCAGAATTCTCGGAATGGGCGATGTGGTTACTCTTGTAGAAAGGGCGCAGTCTGTCGTTGATGAAGAGAGCGCCAAGAGAATGGAAGAGAAGCTGATAAAGCAAACTTTCACGCTTGAAGATTTTCTCGAACAGCTCAACGCTATAAAGAAAATGGGTCCGATGCAGGATATTTTGGGTATGATCCCGGGAATAGGAAATAAAATGAAAGATGTCCAGATTGATGATCGGGCGCTGGCAAGGACGGAAGCGATAATCTTATCAATGACCCCGTCCGAACGAAATAAGCCCGGTTTGATAGATGGAAGCAGGCGAAAAAGAATTTCAAAAGGAAGCGGTACCTCGTTAAATGAAGTGAATAAAGTGCTAAAACAATTTAATCAAATGCAAAAAATGATGAAGATGGTCGGGTCAGGGAAAATGCCTCGCGGTATGAGCATCCCAGGTCAGGCGATGTTTTCAAGATAATGTTAAAAAGGAGAAAATAATTGGCAGTTAGGTTGCGATTAAGAAGAACCGGAAAGAAAAAACAAGCGCACTACCGTTTGGTAGCGGCGGATTCACGATCCAAAAGAGACGGCAGATTTTTAGAAACTCTCGGTCATTATAACCCTCGATTGGATCCTCCTGTTGCCGTAGTCAAAGAGGATAGAATCTATTACTGGATCGGTAAAGGCGCCGAAATGACTGAAGCCTTCCGTGGAATTATGAAGAATCAAGGGCTTCTTCTTAAGTTCAAACTGATGAAGAAAGGCGCCTCCGAGACCGAAATAAATGAAGAGATGCAAAAATGGGCTATGTCTCATGAGCTGCGAGTTCAGAAGAGAAGGGCAAGAATATCCAAGAAGAAGAAGCAGAAAGCCAAGATGGAAGCTGAGGCAGTCGATACAGCAGCGGTAGTGGATGAGGGAGCGGAAGTCGCTGCAGAAGCAGCTCCTGCTGAAGACACATCTGTCGAAGAAGCTCCTGTTGAGGAAAAGACTGAGGATAAACCTGCAGAGGATGCTCCCGCGGAGGAGAAAGCAGAGGATAAACCGGCTGAAGAAAAGGTAGAAGCAGCTCCTGAAGAGGAAAAGGCTGAGGATAAGCCTGCCGAAGAAGCTCCTGTTGAGGAAAAGACTGAGGAGAAACCTACAGAAGAAGCTCCAGCTGAGGAAAAGGCCGAAGATAAACCTGCAGAGGATGTTCCCGCGGAGGAGAAGTCTGAGGATAAACCGGCCGAAGATAAACCTACCGAAGAAACTCCTGTAGAGGAAAAGACTGAGGATAAAGCTACAGAAGAAGCTCCGGCTGAGGAAACTCCTGATAAGGAGACGGCGGAAGAGAAAACTGAAGAAGAAACTCCCGCTGAAGAGAAGACTGAGGATAAGCCTGCCGAAGAAGCTCCTGTAGAGGATGCTCCCGCGGAGGAAAAAGCCGAAGAGAAACCAGCCGAAGAAGCTAAGGATAAAAAAGAGAAACCTAAGCCCAAAAAGGCAGCAGCTAAGAAAAAACCGGCTGCTAAAAAGAAGACCGAACCGAAATCGAAGAAAGAAACAGAGAAGAAAGCCGAAGAGAAACCTAAGAAGGCGACAGCTAAAAAAACTAAAAAGAAAGATGAAGGCAAAAAATAAGAAATGACGGCTGAAATAATAAAGGGTTCAGATAATTTTATCTATGATCCCGACATGAAATATGTCGGTACTATTCAGGGAGCCAAGGGGATGAAAGGAGAGATGAAGGTTAATGTTTTCACTGCGCATCCTTCACATCTCGCAAGTCTCGAAAGCATCTATCTGAAGATAGACGATTCCGGATCGATACTTTATACGATAGATAAAGCAAGATGGGATGGCTCGAGATTCACACTGAAGTTGCACGGAGTAGATGATCGAAACACCGCTGAAGCTTTGCGTGGAGCTAAGATCATGATTCCGGAGGAAGCGTCATATAAAGTCGGAGAAGATGAATACTTTATAGAAGACCTGGTCGGAATGAACGTGGTGGATAAGAGTGGTACGAATCTCGGCAGGATAACGGATGTACTCAACTATCCCGCTCATGATGTATACGTTGTTTCAAAGGGCGATGAAGAAATTCTGATTCCGGCGGTTCACGAGTACGTTCAGGAAGTCAATATGAACACCGGAACAGTTATGATAACTACGATAGAAGGTTTGAAAAACTAATTGCCATGAAGTTTAACATTATAACACCGTTCCCGGAAATTATTGAAGGAGCTCTTTCCGCGAGTATACTCGGAAGGGCTGTGAAAAACGGCATAGTGGAATATAATATCATCAACCTTCGTGAGTACGGGGAAGGTCCCCATAAGAAGCTCGATGATCATCCTTTTAGCGGCGGTCCGGGGATGGTAATGATGGCAGGTCCGATCTTTGAAGCATTTGAAAAAGAGCTATCTGACAGCGATACTGATAAACGAGTGATTCTCCCTACACCTGTCGGTGTTAAATACGATCAGAAATTAGCGGAGGAGCTCTCTAAAGAAAAAGAATTGGTTTTCATCTGCGGACATTATAAAGGTGTAGATGAAAGAGTGGTCGATTCTCTTGTTACCGATGAAATTTCAATAGGTGATTATGTATTGACCGGAGGAGAGATACCGAGTCTCGCAATAATCGACTCCGTCGTCAGGCTTCTCGAAGGGGCGATCAGCGATCCAGAATCGGCGGAGACCGATTCATTTTCGCATCCGCTGTTGGATGTTCCTCATTATACGCGCCCTGCGAATTTCAGGGGAATGGAGGTTCCAGAAATACTGCTGTCTGGCGATCATAAAAAAATAGAAATTTGGAAGAACGAGTTAAGGCTTAAAAGAACAAAAGAGCGAAGGGCAGATATTTTAACTGAGAATAAAGGTTAATTCGAGTAAGAATTGGAGAGTTGAGAAATGAATAAAGTTCAAGAATACGGCAAGACGCAAATGAAGGATGAGATATTAGATTTTCGGGCGGGCGACACGCTGTCCGTAGATGTTAGGATACGTGAAGCAGGCAAGGAACGAACTCAGAAATTTGAAGGGGTCGTAATACAGATAAGAGGCGTTGGAGCGGATAAAACATTCACTATTCGTAAGGTTTCTCAAGGTGTCGGCGTAGAAAGGATATTCCCTATCCACTCTCCGAGTATCTTAGGCATGAAAAAGATCAAGGCAGGTAAGGTCAGAAGATCAAAGATCTTTTATTTGAGAAAATTACGCGGAAAAGCAGCACGTATTGCGGAAAAACGCGAAAATTGATTTAAGAAAGAGAAGAGTTTATTAAAAAACGGTTTTAATCAAATTCGCCGTCCCGTATGAAAAAGTATAGGGCGGCGATTTTTTTTGCATAAATATATGAATAACACTGATTGACGATATAAAAGTGAACGATAAAAAACTGAATCCAGGTGAACGCAGAGCGCTTCTGTTTGCCTCAACCGGACATGCGCTTGTTCATTCGTTCATGCTGATATTGCCAGCCGTTCTGATACCTATCATGAACGAATTCAGCATCAGCGCAACGGAAGTCGGATTTATAGGAACACTCTCGTACCTTATGTTCGGCTTGGGAGCAATTCCCTCAGGCTGGCTCACCGATAAATACGGTTCCCGCGGGCTTGTTGTAATTTGCTTGATCGGTTCGGGAGCCTCATCTTTATTTATCGGGTTTTCGACTGGTTTGGCAATGCTTTACGCAGGGATGATATCGTTAGGTCTTTTCACGAGTATCTATCATCCCGCCGGGCTTGCGATGATCTCAAGAAGGATAAGAAATATTCCGAGAGCGCTAGGGTATCATGGTATATTCGGGAATATCGGACTCGCAGGAGCGCCGGTTGTATCAGGCATGATTGCGAGTTACGGTGATTGGCGGGATGCATATCTGCTCTTCGGCTCAATCTCACTCCTGATAGGAGTTTATTTTCAGCTAAAACCGTTGACCAAAGGAAAATTGGACGAAAATCAGGCTAATCACAAAGAAAAAGGTACTCTATTTCCCGAGCTGATCATCTTTTATCTCTCGTCGATCATCTTCGGCTTTGTATACAGAGGAACGCTTACGTTCATGCCGTACCTGTTTACTCATAAGGTGACTCTGTGGGAAGGATTGGACCCGATAGCTGTAGGGGGAATGGTAACAACCGCCGCTCTCCTCACGGGGATGTTAGGGCAGTGGTTAGGCGGGAGAGCAGCAGAGAGATATTCTCTGACTTTGACTCTCATTCCGCTCTGGACGATAGTCTCGATTTCTCTTATGTTCATGGGTATGACTGTTCAATATGTGCTCGTACTGTCGGCGTTCATATTTACCATATTTATCTTTGCCGGTCAGCCTGTAGGCAACACCCTGCTGGCAACCTACAGCTCCCTGAAAAGCAGAGGAAAGGGGTATGGGATGAATATCGCCATCGGATTCGGGATCGGTTCGTTTTCTGCAACGTTGAGCGGTTACATCGCGGAAAAATATGGAATCGGTGAAGTATTCATCTTTCTGAGTATTATTATGATCCCCGGAATTCTACTGGCTTTCTGGATGCACCTGCTCGGCAGGAAAAGAGCGGTAAGTTAATATATTTAAAACTGAGTTGTTTAATACTTAAGCAAGTCTAAACTCAATGTCCTCAAGTCAGCAGGACTGGATGGGACATCACATAAATATTTCAAAAGTCTAAATCGGCAATCAGAAAGAGCTCTCATCTCTTGACTAATCTCAAGATTCTGCATATCTTAAAGGTTCGATAATACTATATTTAGTGCGAGTCAGTGCTTGCCCTGACCGCGCGAATTAATTATCGTTAGGTAATGGCGTCAGGGCAAGCCCCGACTGCCACGTAAAGATGCAATCAATGCTAAAAGAGCTCATATGACAGAGAAAAAAGAGATTCAAGAGGAACTTAAATCGCTGCCGTCAGTGGACGCATTGCTGCTGCGCCCTGAATTGAAGAATATCGCTCTCCCGCATGACCTGGTATTATCTGCACTGAGGGCATCATTGGAGGAAGAGCGGCAGTTGATACTGGACGAAAAGAGAAATGGAGAATTTACAAAAGAAGAGACCGCTCAAAGGTTGGCAGAATCCGTTTCAAAGAAACTCCATCAGGAATTCCTGCCGAGTATGAAAAAAGTCATAAACGCCACGGGTATAATACTACACACTAATTTAGGCAGGGCGCCTCTATCCAATACCGCGCTGAAAAAGATGAACGAAATTTCAGGAGGTTATACGAATCTTGAAATTAGTTTAGAAAATGGAAAACGATCAGACCGGAATCAGCACATCGAGGAGTTGTTAAAAGCGCTGACGGGGGCAGAGTCCGCAGCTATCGTGAATAACAATGCCGCCGCTGTTCTTTTAGCTATCAACACTTTCGCATATAAAAAGGAGTGTATAATATCACGGGGACAGTTGGTCGAGATCGGCGGTTCGTTCCGGATGCCTGATGTGATGGAACGCGCCGGAACAAAAATGATCGAAATAGGTACCACGAACCGCACGCACATGAAAGATTTCGAGAATGCTATCAGTGAAAAGAGCGGAGCGTTCATACTCGTTCATACGAGTAATTATAAGATTTCAGGATTCACAAAATTCCCTGAACACAAGGAGATAGTGGAATTAGCGCATAAACATTCCATACCCGTGATATTTGATTTAGGAAGCGGAGCGCTTACAGATCTGAAACGGTTCGGACTCCCCGGAGGGGAACTCGTTTCTGAAGTTGTGAAGAGAGGTATAGATTTAGTGACATTTTCGGGAGATAAACTTTTAGGCGGTCCGCAGGCAGGGTTGCTCGTAGGTTCAAAGACCATAATTGATAAGTGCAAAGAAAATCCTCTGATGCGTGTTTTGCGGTGTGACAAAGTTACCTTGACAGCAATGGAGGAAACACTGAAACTTTTCGCTGAACCGGAGAAACTTTCGGAAACACACGCAGCCTATTCTCTATTCTCGACATCATTGGAAGAGTTGAAAAAGAGGGCGGAAAACGTCGTCGCCAACTTAAACAAAAGTAGTGATGAATATTCGATTGAGATCAGAGAGGTAACAGGCGAAGCGGGAAGCGGTTCGCTGCCTGTCGCAGAACTTCCCTCTGTTGCGATCTGTCTCAAAAGCGAAACTGACAGTGTCGAAGCAGTGTCGAAGAAATTCAGGTCGTTAGAAACTCCGATCATCGGATATATCAAAAATGACACATTTTTTCTTGATATGAGAGCACTGTTTGAAGAGGAGTTGAAACTCTTCTCCGATTCTATCAATGAGGTTATCGGTTCCGGATGAGTCATGTGGTCATAGGCACCGCTGGGCACATCGATCATGGTAAAACCGCTCTCGTAAAGGCTCTGACGGGAAAAGACACCGATAGTCTGCCCGAAGAGAAATCAAGAGGCGTAACCATCGATATAGGATTTGCGTTTCTCGGTGATGACGCTACGATTATCGACGTGCCGGGACATGAGCGGTTCATAAAGAACATGGTCACCGGCGTTTCTACAATTTCATATGTGATTTTTGTTATAGCGGCTGACGACGGTCTGATGCCTCAGACGAGAGAGCATTTGGATATCTTGAGCTTACTCGGTGTAGAGGATGGTATGATCGTCATCAACAAAATTGATCTGGTTGAAGAGAACTGGCTCGATATGGTTATCGAGGACGTCAAAAAATTGACGAAGGGAACCTTTTTGGAAAACGCGTCTATCTTCAAGGCATCCGCAATTAACGGAGATGGGATAAAAGAAATAAAAGAGACCTTGATCGCAGTGATCGCTGATAGAAAAGATAAGGTTGATAAAGGCTATTTTCGTCTGCCTGTAGACCGCTCATTTTCGGTAAAGGGATTCGGGACTGTCGTAACGGGAACCGTAGTTTCAGGATCTGTTCGCAAGGGAGAGAGTGTCGAAATTCTACCCGCCGGGATCGAGGCAAAAGTTCGGGGAATACAGCAGCACAATGAAGAAACAGACGAGGCGAAATTGGGGGAAAGAACCGCGCTGAATTTAAGCGGAGTGAGCACGGAAGACGTGATCAGGGGGAGTCATATAGCGGCGAAAAATTACCTTAATCCGACCATGATTTTCGAGGCAAATTTGAATCTCCTCGGCAGCGCGCCGAAGCCGCTTTCGAGCCGAACCAGAGTCCGTCTTCATCTCGGAACGGGAGAAGTAATGGGCAGGATTTCTCTCTTAGGCTCAGCTGAAATCGAACCGGGTGGAAACGGATTTGTCCAGGTTTTTCTCGAAAAAGAGGTTCCGGTGGCGGTCAAGGATAAATTCATTATACGAAGATATTCGCCTCCGTTGACGATAGGCGGCGGAGTCGTTTTGAAGCTGTCAAAGTCGAGATATAAGGCTAAAGATAAAGAGATATACGAATTACTTAAAGTAATAAATGAGGAAAGTGACATCGATACATCAAAGATGCTTATTTCAAGAAAAAACGGTATTGGAATAGACGAACAGGAGTTAGGCGTCGAACTCGGAATAGCATCGGAAAAAGCTCTGAATTTGCTGAAGGAGCTTGAAAAGTCATCTCTTATTTTAGCGATTGGTCAAGGAATCAACATGCGGTGGTACGGCGCTGATTCGTTAACCGAATTGAAAGAATCTATCCTCTCCAAGATAACCGATTTTTTTAAGGAAAATCCCGTTTCAGTCGGAATAAAACTTTCCGAAATCAAGGAGCTGTTTGAGTGCTCTCCCCAAGCATTCGATTTCATAATTGAAGGGCTGACAGACGAAAAAAAGATTTCAAAATCCGGAGAGTTGATCAGTATGAGTGGGGGAGAAAACAGCGATACTCAAGAGGTTGAAGATGCGATAACTTCGATGCGGTACAGCGCCGCAACTTCGTCGGAATTGGCAAAGAATCTCGGCAGGGAAAACAAGGAGATCTATCAGCTTATCAAGCGCCTGATTCAGGACGAGAAAGTGATCAGACTTGATGGAGATTTCTTCATTCATGTCAGTTTAATTGAAGAATTAAAAGCTGAGATCGAAAAGCATTTTGAAAAGAACGGAGAACTAAGCGTTTCCGATTTGAAAAATATTACCGGTGTATCCAGAAAATACGCTATACCGCTGCTGCAATTTCTCGATGAAAACAGCGTCACGCGGAGAGAGGGAAATGTGAGGGTCAAAGCCTGAGATGACGACAAAAGTGAAAGACGAGCTGACACCTCTCATGAAACAATATTGGAAGATAAAAGCATCGAACCCCGATTCAATTCTGCTTTACCGGATGGGTGATTTTTATGAGACCTTCGCCGAAGATGCGAAAATTACGTCAAAAATTCTTGGAATAACGCTCACCGCCCGCGGAAAAGATGAAAAAGGCTCGAAAATCGCCTTAGCGGGTTTCCCTTGGCATTCTCTCGACACATATCTGCATAAATTAGTTAAAAGCGGCTACAAAGTGGCGATCTGCGAACAGGTGGAAGAGGCTTCTCTATCCAAAGGGATCGTAAAACGGGAGGTGGTTGAGATCGTTACACCCGGGACGACTCTTTCCGATAAGATGCTCGAGGACGGGAAAAACAATTATATAGCCTCGATCTGCATAGTTGACAATGAGGTCGGACTCTCATGGGCGGATGCTTCCACAGGCGCATTTTCGGTTTCTGAAACAGACAGGATGTCTCTGAATGAACGGTTGAGGTCGATTGAACCTTCAGAGATCCTGATACAACAGTCGGACGGCGAGGGAGATGAGAATCTTCTGAACGGGATGTCGGCGATGGTGACGTCATTGGAAGATTGGATATTTTCAAAAGATTATGCATACGAGCAGCTGACAGAGCAATTTAAAACTAAGAATCTCAAAGGATTCGGAATAGAAGATCTGACGGTGGGCGTAAAGAGCGCCGGAGCTCTTCTTCATTACCTCGAACAGAATCATAAAGAGAGTTTGAGGCACTTCACTACAATTTCCGTTCACAACGAAGATTCCTTTATGGGATTGGATCAAACTACCGTCAGGAATTTAGAACTATTCGAACCGATGATGAGAGGCGCACAGCAGAGTTCTCTTTTAGACGTTATAAATCGAACGAAAACGGCGATGGGTTCCCGGCTCTTACGAAATTGGCTCCGAAGCCCGCTCACTGAAATTAGCGATATAGAGAAACGGTTAGAGGTAGTGAGCTTTTTCTTCGGGGAAAGCAATCTGAGAGATGAGACAAGAGAGCGTCTCGGAAATTTGAATGACATAGAACGGCTGCTTTCAAGACTATCCTCTGGACGGGCATTGCCAAGGGACCTCGTTGCATTGAAACAGAGCCTGGCGCATATTCCGGAGCTCAAACTGCTGCTCGATTCCGTTAAGAACAAGGAAGTCAAAGCTCTGATTTCTCAATCGACCGATCTGAACCAACTGACCGAACTGATAAGATCCGCATTGAATGACGAACCGCCGGCGACGAAAACAGACGGCGGATATATCAGAGACGGTTATAACAAAGAATTGGATGAACTCCGTTCGATCTCGTCATCAGGGAAGGATTGGATAGCCGCAATGCAGGCAAAGGAGAGGGAGCGACTCGGAATTCCTTCGCTGAAGATAGGATATAACAAGGTCTTCGGTTACTATCTTGAAGTAACGAAAACGCACATAAGCAAGGTACCTGAGGATTTTATAAGGAAGCAGACCCTTGTAAACACCGAGCGTTATATAACACCTGAACTGAAAGAATATGAAGAGAAGGTTCTCGGCGCCGAGGAAAAGATAAAAGCGTTGGAGCTGAAACTTTTCGATGAAGTCCTTGATAAGGTATTGGATTCGGCGGGCGAGATTCAGTGGAATGCCGATGTTATAGCGAGGCTTGACGTTCTTTCCACGTTCGGTCTGACGGCGGAAAGCGAAAATTGGACTCGTCCCGTTTTTGAGGATTCGACTCGTATCAGCATCAAAGAGGGCAGGCACCCTGTTGTTGAAGATCTGCTGCCGCCGGGAGAGTCGTTCGTTCCGAATGACCTTGAAACCGACTGCAGCGACAGGCAGATACACCTCGTTACAGGACCGAACATGGCGGGTAAATCTACTTATCTCCGACAGATAGCGGTGATAGTTCTTCTCGCACAGATAGGGAGTTTTGTTCCGGCGAGTGAATTGAAAATGGGAATAGTGGACAAACTTTTCACTCGGGTGGGCGCATCGGATAACCTCGCCGGGGGTGAGAGTACATTTTTAGTCGAGATGAACGAAACAGCGAATATACTTAATAACGCAACTGAAAGAAGTCTGATACTATTGGACGAGATCGGAAGGGGAACAAGCACGTACGACGGTCTTTCGATAGCGTGGTCAGTGACCGAATATCTGCATAATAATCCGAAAGTAGCCGCCAAGACACTTTTTGCCACTCATTATCACGAATTAGCGGAACTTGCGGAATTGCTTCCGAGGGTTCATAATCTCAATGTAGCGGTGAAGGAGTACGGAGATAAAATTGTTTTTTTACGAAAAATAATTCCCGGAAGCTCCGACCATAGTTACGGAATTCAAGTGGCGCAGCTGGCAGGGCTGCCCCGCTCCGTGATAGAAAGAGCCAAAGAAGTCCTCTGGGCATTGGAAACGCAATATTCTTCCCTGCAGAAACGGCGTGTGAAAAAAGAGAGTGTTTCTGAATATCAAATAGGTATATTTGATGAGAAGGAAGCCAATCTTAAAGAGGAACTTAAAAAGATCGACATTAACAGCATGACCCCATTGGAAGCTATGGCGAAGCTGGACGAACTTAAAAAAATGGGGATTGGAGAATTAACCGGGAACCCGAATAGGGTTTGAATCGTAAAATTGGCAACAAGTATGATTATATTTAAAAAGAAGATCCGATTGTTTGCACTACTCTCAATGATAGTTTTCAGCTCTCAAGCTCTGTTTGCTCAAAGCATCGCAAAATACGCAGGGGAGTTTATATCTACAGGCGTCGGAGCGCGAGCGCTCGGAATGGGCAGCGCATTCGTCAGTGTTGTGGATGACGTTACAGCCGGTTATTGGAACGCCGCGGGGTTGGCTTCTATAGATTATCAACAGGCGTCAGTTATGCATTCCGAACGATTTGCGGGAATAGTCAGTTATGATTACGCCGCTTATGCACGTCCTTATGCCGATGACAGAGCCATCAGTTTCAGCATGATACGGCTCGGAGTCGAGGGGATACCGAACACGACCAACGCTCTATTGGATTACGGAACAGATGGCATACCGGGAACAGACGATCCTGACGGCACAGAAGGGAACGGCCAACTCGATTTCGGAGAGCGGTTAGACGAAGATGCCATTACAAAATTCAGCGATTCCGAGTGGGCATTCTATCTATCTTACGGCAGACAGCTGAACGAACGGTTCGCCTACGGTGGCAGTGTTAAATTCTTGCGCAAAGCATTTGCTAATCACTCCGCCAACGGGATCGGTTTCGATATCGCCATGAAATATCGTTTCAGGGATAGATGGTTCATCGGTGCGAACTTGCAGGACGTTACCACCACTCTGCTTGCATGGGACACGGGAACCAAAGAACTTATCTCACCGACACTGCGTTCGGGAATCTCTACTTTAGTTAAACTGCCCTTTTCTGAATCATGGCTGATGCCGAGTATAGAATTCGTGACACGAACGGACGGTGACAGGTCGTTTTCCTCTGACGGAATCGGACTCGGAGCATCGTTTACCTCACTTACTTTCGGAGGAGAACTCCACGTGAATGACCGCCTGATATTGCGGGCGGGACGCGGGGAGGTCGAACCGTTCAGCGCAGGTATCGGTATCAAGGTCAGAGGAGCGACGGTAGATTATTCGTTCGGCTCCGTCAGCTCGCAGGAAAATCTCGGCGATACGCATCGCGTTTCTCTCTTAGTTGATTTTAATTCGGGGTTGTGGATAGAGTAACATTTTTTCTTGGCGGTTGAGCTCCTATCAAAGAAATTCGCTTGTAGCCCAAAGCGTACGATATATCCTGTGGCAGTCAGGACTTCTCCTGACGTTGGTAATCATAGTTATGCGGTCAGGATAAATCCTGACTCGCACCTCATTGTAATTGCGAATCCGCCAGCTGGCGGATGTGGCAGCCGAAGACAGGCATAAGCCAATCTCAGATTTTAATTTAATAGTTAAACTTTTAACACACCCCGTCATTTTATCCCGAACAATCGGGACAAAATGCCACCCCTCTTGATAGAGGGGAATTTTTCATCCCCTCCTTAGCAAGGAGGGGAGACGCTCTAAGCGTGGGGTGGTTTGATTATTGAGTGCTGTCGGGGTGAAACCTAACCAGCGCTTGAAGTCAATGCAGCATCAACAGAGTTGATGTTACAAAGGAACTTTTTCGAGCACTCCATTATAGACCTCGCTTCCAATTTGCTGTAAACCTTGACAGTTGCTGTTGGCGTAAATAACTTAGGATTAAATAGAAATCAATAACGTTACATTTAGTTCAGAGGGAAAAGTCATGAAAAAATTCGGAGTAATTGTGATGCTTCTGCTTGCGGGGGCGGTATTTACAGCAGGATGCACCAAGAAGGAATTAGGTGATATGAAAACAGAGGGCGAGAGAAAATATTTCTTGGAAAAAGTTCGTAATGTAATGGTGGTACAGATTTATGCGGACGGTTTTAAAGATCTGACGTTGAAGGAAAAGATGTTGGCATGGCACCTGTATAGGTCCGGGATAGCGGGTCGCGACATCTATTACGATCAAAACCATAAGCACGCATTACAGATTCGGAATATTCTTGAAGCGTTAGTCGAGAATCCCGAAGGAATTGATGAAAAAGTGTACAGCGATATTCTTGAATACACAAAACTTTTCTGGATAAATAACTCTCAATATGACGCGGATAAATCGAGGAAGTTCATTCCGAACGTAAGTTATATCAACTTCTCAAAAGCAGCGTCTATCGCCGAGGGAAACGGAGCTGATTTCGGTTTGGAAGTAGGTGAAGACCTTGACGAGGTTCTGAGCTATTTAAGACCATATATTTTTGACAGGGATTTTGAGCCTATCAAGACCAATAAAAATCCTGAAGGAGGAAAAGATATGCTCGCAGCGAGCGCCGTAAATTTCTATGACGGCGTAACGTTGGCGGACTTTGAAGGATTTGAGGAGAAGAACTCTTTGAATTCCAAAGTCGTTGTGGAAAACGGAGAGCTGAAAGAGCTCGTCTACCGGGCGGGTGGTGACGGGATAGAGCCGGGAATGTACGCTAAAGAGCTCGAAGCGTCTGCGAAAGAATTGGAAGAAGCGGCTGAATATGCCGAACCGGATCAGGCGAATGTACTCAGGTTGCTCGCCAAGTACTTCCGAACGGGAGATTTGGAGGATTTTCGTAATTATAACATAGCATGGGTTCAGAACAGCACAAAAATTGACATCATAAACGGCTTTATAGAAGTATATAATGATCCTCGCGGGCAGAAGGGTTACTATGAGGCAATGCTCGAATTAGTGGATGAAGAAAATACGAGTATGTTGAGGGCATTCGCGGAAAACGCTTTGTATTTTGAACAAAAGGCTCCCTGGGCTGATGAATATAAACGCACCGAGATAAGCGCTCCTATAGCAAATGTAGTCTATGCTCTGTTGGGAGCAGGCGCTGCCGGTCCGAAGAGTCCCCGCGGAATCAACCTCCCGAATGAGCAGGCAATAAGGGAGGAGTATGGATCCAAAAGTGTTGTGCTTGGAAATGTTGTCATAGCGAGGCATGTAGCCAGCGCTACTGCGAAGATGGAAGAGTTTGCCGTCTCGGAAGAAATGAAGGCAAGAGCTAAAAAATTCGGAGGTTTGATCTTTGATTTAGAAGTTGCGATGCACGAGGTGGTAGGTCATGCTTCAGGCAAGAAAGCTGCTGATCTTGAAGGCGATCCGGCAGATTACATTAAGGAATATTATTCAACGTTAGAAGAGGCAAGGGCGGAGCTCGTGGCTTTATGGAATTTTTTCGATCCAAAATTAGTTGAAATGGGAGTCGCTCCATCAACCGAAGTCGGAAAAGCCGGTTATGATGCGTCTGCAATGACCGCTCTCACCAATCTCAGAAAAGTTCCAGAGGGCGATCAGTTTGAAGAAGACCATGACCGAGCAACGCACATGATAATCGAATACGTCAGGCGGAATACAACCGGTATTGAGGTGAAGAAAATTGACGGTAAAACTTATTTCGAGGTCGTTGATTATGACGAGATGCGGCGTGGTTTCGGGGAAATTCTCTCCAAATTGATGGAGATCAAGGCGACGGGCGACTATGAAGGCGCGAAAGCCATTATCTCCGAATATGGAATAAAGATAGATACCGAGCTCAGAGATGAGATATTAGAACGGTCGCTCGCAATCGGACTGTCAGATTTCGATGTGGTAGTGTATCCGAGACTGACGCCTGTCTATGGAGATGACGGCGCTATAATAGATATAGATATCTCATATCCGATGGATCTGAAGACTCAGATGCTTGATTTTAAGCATTTCTTTGATGAAGAGGAAAAGGATGAAGAAGTTGATACCGAAGAAGTTGTAATTAAATAGTTTCGTTTAGAACAATTTTAATTCTGAAAGGGCGGGTTATCAACCTGCCCTTTTTTCACAATCCCGGTTTTACCATAATTGATTTTTCGTTCTTGATGTGCACGGTTCCGGGCGGTCCCCCTTTCTTCTTCCAAACGTATTTACACTGAGTGTAGATGACAGGCACAATACCGGAGTGTTTCTGCTTACTGTGCCGCGCGGCAAGTTGCGCCGCGAATACGATGACATCGCGCGGGAAGGGGACGCCTTTTTTCAGCGCAGGCACTACGACATGGGATCCTTGCGCCCCCTGCACATGAAGCCAAAGATCGTTTTTCTTTCCTATCTTAAAAGTTAATTTATCGTTGTCTTTGGCGCTTTTGCCCACATACGCGGTGTAGCCTTGGGGAGCATCGAATTCACGGTAAGGCAGAGAAGGGGCGTCTTGTTTTTGCCGGTTAGAGCGAATTACAGGAAGTTGTTTTTTAAGAAAATTCTTCTCAAACAAGTCCCATTCTTTAAGAGTGTTAACAGATTCGAGCTTCTCTACTAAATCGGTAAGTTCCGGAATAATTTTTTCTCCTGTTCTGATAGCCCTGAGAAGTTTTTTTTCTCCCGAATGTGCAGATTTTGCTTTTTTGTAATAATACTGGGCGTTTGAAGCAGGTGAGAGGTTGTTGTTTAGTTTGACGACCATTTCATTTCCGTCGAAATCTGATAGAGATATTTCTGTCATTCCTGTTTTTATGTTATGGAGATTCGACATCAGGACATCGCCGATCTTATGCCAATCTTGCCTATCTTTGAGTTCAGTGAGATCTATCTTTTGTTTTTTTGTCCGTTCACGTAGCGAGTTCAATTTGAGTCGTAAGGATTTTCGGGTCTCCGTCTTTTTCGCTGACAAAGTAGTGTAAGAGTTCTGCAATATTATAAATTCGGTCACAGCATCATTTGCCGAGTCAAATGAGATATGCCAGACTCCGTCTAAATGCCCGGGTTTAAAGAGTGTCAGCAGAGGAGGTGTGGTTCTATAAACTGTCGGTTCAGGCGAAGAGTTCGCAGCAGTGACTTTTTTATAAGCCTTCCAAATCCTTTTTATTGATCCATCGTCGATCTCATGGCTTTTGTGGTCATAGGAAATATCAGAAAGAAATGCGATTTCACGGGCGGAAGTCTGGTCTAATGAATAGAAGGAGTTTCGCAGCGCCCTTGATAGTTTAACGGATGGATTACCCCTGAAGATTTGCTTCAGAATCGATGAATTTGTTACCTGAGTTCTTTTTAGAGGTGGAAATTCTTCTCCATAGTTTCGTCCTTTCAATTTCGAGGAGCTTTTAAAACTGTCTATTATCTCATTTTCATCATTCAAAAGCAGAGCGTTCGGCTGGTATCCGAACAAGACAAATTTTAATGAAACACCTTTTTCAAATAACAGCGATAACTCCCGATTTGTCAGAGATCCCTTTATTGATAGTAATTCTAAGCCATTCAATCCTTTAAAAAGCTCCACGACCTGCTTCCGTTTCGGCTTGAAATTTCCTTCCTTAAAATAGATGTAAGGCTCGTTTTTGGCGGCATTGAAGAAGAGCGTGATAGGTTCCTTTTTACCGAATATCATCAAAAGTTCGCTCTTACGAAAAGTAAATCCTGTATGGAATTTTTTCCCGCTGAACACAGAGTCAAAGTTTTCTGCGAGAAGGTTTAATATTTTCAGGTCAGTTAGCATAATATTCAAGTCAATTAACAGGTCTGAATTTAAGTTAAACCAACCATTTATAACAACAAGATTGATATTGACAATCCTATAAATATACTATATCTTTCTATGCTTAGAATAAAATGGATGAAAACGCCCTTTGGAGGCTGAAAATTAAGGATTTAAGGTAGGATGTTGCAAAGCATGACAGGATTCGGAAGAGGCGAGGCGCTGGGTGAAAAGTGCGTCGTATCGATCGAATTACGCTCTGTAAACAACCGTTATTGCGATGTGATAATGCGGAATAATAAAGGATATATGGCGTGGGACGAGGAGATCAAAAAACAGATACAAAAACGCCTTAAAAGAGGAAAGATATTTTGTAATCTGCATATTGAAGAAAGCAAGTCTAACGGCGGACTTTCAAAATTGGATTCAGAAGCGGTAAAAAACTATGCAAACCTTCTTGGGGAGATCAAGAAACACGCCGGGATAGAAGAACCTATAAAACTCAGTCACCTTCTTGGGAATAACAATATTTTCTTTCAACCGAGTAAAGATGATATCGAAGAGCTGAAGAAATTAGCGTTTGAGGCTCTCGAAGATGCGATCACTGAATTGACAGGGATGAGAAATGATGAGGGGGAGAAGCTCTCCTCGGATATAGTTGAGAGAGCGTCGGATGTGAATAATAGGGTCGAAGAAATTGGACAATTATCGGAGAACAATTCCTCGAAACAGTTTGAAAAATTGAAGTTGCGTGTGGATGAGTTGCTTCGCGAAAGGATAGAGCCGGGAAAACTGGATCATGAGCTTGCGGTCCTGTCGGACAAGCTTGATATCACAGAGGAATGTGTGCGCTTAAAGAGTCACATTAAACAGTTCCTAACATATATTGAGATTGATGAACCTGTAGGAAAACGTCTTGATTTTTTGCTTCAGGAAATGAACAGGGAATCGAATACTATCGCATCGAAAAGTAATGAAAACGGAATTGCTCACATAGTTGTTGAGATGAAGAATCAGATAGAATCTATGCGTGAGCAGGTTCAAAACGTAATTTAAACGAGGAAGTACGACATTAGCAGAGGTATTCTTGTGGTAGTATGCGCACCATCCGGTTCAGGTAAGACGTCGATATGCAGGGCATATATGCGCAGAGACGACCGCGCAAGATATTCGATATCCTTGACCACCCGTCCTCCAAGAGCCGGCGAGATTCACGGTGAAGACTATACGTTTGTGACCGATCAAGAATTTGCCGAAGCGATAGAAAGAGATGAATTTGTTGAATATGAAAAGGTTCACGATTGGATGTACGGCACTCCCAAAACGGAAATTGAAAATGCAATTGCTAATGGAGATAAATTACTCATAGATATTGACGTAAAAGGAGGGATAGAGATAAAATCAAAATATCCTGAAGACACACTCACGATCTTTATTAAACCGCCATCTATAGAAGAATTGAAGAAACGGCTTCGGGGTCGCGGAAGTGAATCTGAAGAAAAGATCGAAAGGCGGTTGGAACGGTATGAGCTTGAGCTGTCAAAGGCAAACGATTTTGATACAATTATAAAAAATGATGATTTCGGAGAAGCTGTAGATCAGTTTTCTGAAGCAATAAATGCTCAAGGAGGTTAAAACAAATGGGTTTAGAGACCATTAAATTGAAAGAGTTGGAAGGTAAGGCGAAAAATATTTACGAGGCGATATCCGTCATGGCAAAGCGAGCTCGTCATCTTAATAATAAGAGACTTGCCGATAAGGAAGAGATAATGGATGGCAATGATGAAACGGAGGAGTTTATACCGGAACCGATCGTGCCTACCAATACGGAGAGAGAAGTCAAAGTTGCTACAATAGCGTTAGATGAGTTCCTTGCAGGTGAGGTTAAATTTAGTTACGTAGAGCCGATGCCGGTGGAAGGCGAAAAAATACCGACGGAATCTGACGGTGAAGAAGAAAGCTCCGAAAAAGCGGAATAACGGCTTGAAGTTCAAAGGACAAAAAATACTGCTTGGTATTACCGGTGGAATCGCTATATACAAATCGGCAGCTCTTTTAAGAGAGCTGACGATCGAGCATGGAGCGGATGTACAGGTTATTATGACCGACTCCGCTTTGAAATTCATGTCCCCTTTGATCTTTGAAACTTTCAGCGGTAAACCGGTTTGGACGAGCATGTTCAGCGACAAAGAGATGGTCGGTGTCAGGCATGTAGAGATTTCCAAATGGGCTGATGCAGTTCTTATATCTCCGGCGACAGCAAATATAATCGGGAAGGCAGCTAACGGAATAGCGGATGATCTTCTCTCAACTGTTATTAGCGGTGCCGGAACAAAAACAATTTTCGCCGCTGCTATGGAAACAGGAATGTATGAAAATCCGATAATGCAACAAAATATTAAACGCCTGAAAGATGCAGGATTCGGATTTGTAGACCCTGAATCTGGACCGCTTGCCTCGGGAGAAAGCGGTGTAGGCAGATTAGCGGAGAGCCGTGTGATAGTTCATTCGCTTCTTACTCATCTGAAAACAGGCAGATTAAAAGGCAAAAAGATACTTGTTTCGGCGGGACCTACAAGAGAATGGATAGACCCTGTTCGTTTTATTTCAAATCCCTCTACCGGCAGAATGGGATTCTCATTGGCGGAAGCCGCCTCAGCGGAAGGAGCGGATGTCATTGTGATCAGCGGTCCAACTGAGGTAGCGAGCCCGGTGGGAGCGGAATTGATAAAAGTCTCGACAGCCGAAGAGATGAAAAATGCGATAGTCGAAAAGTTCGCGGAGAGCGATGCACTTGTTATGTCCGCCGCGGTAGGAGATTATACTTATCCGGAAGCGGGCAGCGAGAAATTGAAGAAAAACGGCAGCGACCTCACACTGAATCTGAAAAGAACCGATGATATACTTAGCGCTATAAGTGGTGATAAGGGCGATAAGATCATAGTCGGTTTCAGCGTTGAGACGGAAAACATAATTGAAAATTCAAAGCTGAAACTTCATGAAAAATCTATGGATTTTATAGTTGTGAACAATCCTAAGGAAAATGGAGCCGCGTTCGGTCATGACACGAACAAAGTTTCGATAATCGATCGAAAGGGAAGTGTAGAAGAGTTGGAATTGATGAGCAAGGGTGAACTCTCAACTCTGATTATAGACAGGGTATCAAATTTACTTAACGGGAGTTAATTCTTGGAAGATCCGTTTGAAGCGAGCGCAGCAGCCTATCTGAGACAGCAGGCTGAGATATATGGAATGGAACTGCCTTTGGACGGCAAACTTCTCAAGAATCTACCCTCTAACGGAAATAAAGCAACTTCAAAAGATCTTGAATCATTTTATAACGAAATAAAAGAATGCCAACTTTGCCCTCTTGGGGCAACGCGGACTAAATTCGTATTCGGAGTGGGAAATCCCAACGCAGACCTGATGCTCATCGGGGAAGCTCCGGGTAGAAATGAAGATTTACAGGGTGAACCGTTCGTAGGCAGAGCAGGTCAATTGTTAGATAAGATCTTAGCGGCTATCGATCTTTCGCGTGAAGAAGTTTACATTGCAAACGTTCTGAAATGCAGACCGCCTAACAATCGCGACCCCTTAAAATCTGAATCTGATACCTGCCAACCTTATCTTAAACAACAGATAGAGCTCATTAAACCTAAATTGATATTGGCTCTTGGGAGAGTTTCAGGAGCGTGGTTATTAGGAGAAGATCTTGCCTTGAAAGAAATGCGCAACAATTCCTATAGATACAACGGAATTGAAATGATGGTTACTTATCATCCGGCGGCGCTTTTACGTAATCCAAACTGGAAGAAACCCTGCTGGGAGGATATGCAAAAGGTACGAGACAGGGTTTTGGCGTTAACACAACCGCAGGGAAACTCGTAAATGGCTGATTCAAAAAATCTTAAAGAGAGAATTCCACCACATTCGAGAGAAGCTGAGGAATCGGTACTCGGAGCTATGATGATGAGTAAAGAAGCGACATTCAAAGCATTCGAGAAATTATGGGATGCTTCTATCTTCTACTTCGACATCCATAGATATATTTTTGAGGCAATGAGAGATCTTTTTAACGACGCACTACCGATCGACCAGATCACCGTTTCGGACAAATTAAAACAGCAGGATCGCTTGGAAAAAGTAGGTGGGACCTATTATGTCACAGGTTTATTGGATAGCACACCTTCTGTTTCCAACGTCAACTTCCATATAAACATTATTATTGCAAAAGCTCTGCTTCGTCAACTTATCTCGCTCGGAGTGACAATGACCACGGACGGTTATAACGATTCAAAGAGCGCCACCGATCTCATAGAACTCTATGAACAAAAGATATATCAGTTAACCGAGGGCAGATGGGAGAGCTCTTTCAGGCCTATAGAACCGATCATCAATGAAACGATGGAACGTATAGATAAATTAGCGAATATTAAAGGCAATCTGTCAGGAATTCCTACAGGATATACCGACCTTGATAAAAAAACGGCAGGATTTCAGGATACCAACTTGATCATTATAGCAGCGCGACCGTCGATGGGGAAAACGGCTCTTGCTCTTTCGATGGCAAAAAATATGGCTCTTGTTTCAAATAAGTCTGTAGGGTTTTTCAGCCTTGAGATGTCGGCGCAGGAGATAGCATTACGTTTGCTATGCATGGAAGCGAAAGTAAGTTCACATGATGTGATGATGAATAAAATTTCCGACCAGCAGCGTCAGCTCCTCACAAGCGCAAGCAGCAAACTTTTCAAATCACCTATCTTCATAGATGATACTCCCGGCATAAGCCCCTTGGAATTACGGGCTAAGGCAAGGAGGCTGAAATCAGAACATGATATAGGAATATTTTTTGTGGATTATCTTCAACTTATGTCAGGTGTCGGAAATACGGAAAACCGACAGCAGGAAATTTCTATGATCTCCCGATCGTTGAAGGCGACTGCTAAGGAACTCAATGTTCCCATAGTGGCGCTTTCTCAACTCTCCAGGGCACCTGAACAGAGAGGAGCAAAAGACAGGAGACCCCAACTCTCTGATCTTAGGGAGAGCGGCGCATTGGAACAAGATGCGGATGTTGTGTTGTTCATATATCGGGAGGATATGTATGAACGTTATGAAGAGGGATATCAACAACAGAAGGAAGACACCGCGGAGATCATTATCGGGAAGCAGCGAAACGGACCTACCGGAACTATATATCTCACTTTCCTGAGTGAATACGCGCGGTTTGAAAATAGGAGTATGGATCTCGCACCATCTCCTTATTAAGGCAATCTTATTATGATACAGGTGTTTGAAGCGATAGAAAAACGGATTAAACCGAAATATCCGAGAAAATTCCGTAAACTTCTCAATAGCACCGCCTATACGATAAGCTCTGAGGATCAAGAATTTCTGTGGAACGCTTATACCTTTGCCCGCAGAGCGCATAAGGGACAATTACGCCTTTCGGGAGAGCCTTACTTCGAGCATTGTTATCAAACCGCTCTGAATCTCGCTAAAATGAATATGGACAAGGTCACACTTGCCGGTGGTTTGCTGCATGACGTATTAGAGGATGCCGAGGTGACTATCGAAGATATAACTGAGGAGTTTGGTGATGAAGTCAGCCTTCTGGTAAAAGGCGTCACCAAGATCTCCGAATTGGATTATAAGAGCAGTGAGGAGAAACAAGCAGGGAACTTCAGAAAGTTACTCTTTTCCGTTATAGAAGATATAAGAGTTATACTGATTAAATTTGCGGATAGGCTTCATAACATGAATACTCTTGAATATCTTCCCGAATCCAAAGCTAAGCGTATCGCGCTTGAAACTCGTGATATTTATGCGCCGCTTGCGCACAGGCTCGGAATGGGTAAGGTGAAATGGGAGCTTGAAGATCTCGCGCTGAAAGCGTTAGACCCGGAAGCATATAAAAGCATAGATAAAAAGGTAAAAGATAGACGCGGCGAAAGGGAGCGATATATACAGAAGGTAGCGAAACCGCTCAAAATCAAACTCAAGCAAGAAAATATCAGAGCGGAGATCTCCGGCAGACCTAAACATTTTTACAGCATTCATGGTAAGATGGCACGCCGTCAAAAACCGTTCGAGGAGATATACGATCTTTTTGCGATAAGGGTCATAGTAGATTCAATATCTGAGTGTTATGCCACACTGGGTTTTGTCCATTCGATGCATAAACCGGTCGCTGAAAGGTTTAAGGATTTCATAGCTATCCCGAAGGCTAACGGATATCAATCGATCCATACTACCATAGTCGGACCGGGTGGAAGGATGGTGGAAGTACAAATTCGTACACATGAGATGGATCGAACCGCTGAGGACGGTATAGCGGCTCATTGGCGCTATAAAGAGGGTAAGGGTGAAGAGGAGGATCTCGATCAATACATGAACTGGTTGAAAGAACTCATTGAAACACTTCAGAGCGATGATAGTGACCCGTCCGAGTTTTTAACGTCCCTGAAGATAGATCTTTTTAAAGATGAGATCTTTGCTTTCACTCCCAAGGGAGAACTGATTCAATTACCTACCGGCTCCACTCCCGTGGATTTCGCCTATGCAGTACATACGGAGGTTGGTAATCACTGTATAGGAGCAAAAGTCAGCGGAAAGATGGTACCTCTCAACACTCAACTTTCCAGTGGTGATTCGGTTGAGATTTTGACCAGCGACTCTCAAACACCTAATCCATCTCACCTTAAGTTCGTCAAAACGGGAAAGGCGAGATCAAGGATCAAACGCTGGGAAAAGATGGAACGGCGCGAGCAAGCTGTCAAGCTTGGAAGGGAGATAATTGAAAAGCAGTTCAAGCGAAAGAAAATACCGAAAATAAATAAAAAACTCGGACAAGTATTAGAGTCAACGAAATTCACATCTTTAGAAGAACTTTACTCCGCTGTCGGTTTAGGCAATTTCGCCATAGAAAAACTGTTGAATATAGTTCTTCCTCCTGAAATCAAAGAGAAGCATAAAACTGAAGAGAAGGGTAAAAAGAGTTTTTTCGAGCTGGCGCGCAGGCGTGTAAAAGGGGTTAGAGTTCAAGGGATAGACAACATCATGATAAATTTCGGAAAATGTTGTCAACCGATCCCCGGTGATGAGATAGTCGGTTTTATTACGAAAGGAAAAGGCGTAATCATACATCGTGTCGATTGTAAGGATTCAGCGCACCTCTTTAGCTCTCAGGAAAGGACGATCGAAGTAGAGTGGGATACGGGTAAGAAGGATGAATTTCTTGTTCGTTTACGGATTCAAGCGAGGGAAAGGAAGCATTTCTTGCGTGATCTGACCGAAAGCATATCCACTACAAACACGAATATACTCAGTCTTGATTTAGAGGTTTTAGATGAAATAGCAAGCGTGAAATTGTTAGTACAGGTGAAGGATTTAAAACATTTTAATAACGTACGCAAAAAAATAGGCGATATATCTGGAATTATTGGAGTTGAAAGGGGATAATTTAGAGCTTGAAGCTAATGAACTTGTTATTTATCTTAAACTTACATATAAATGCAATAATTATAATGAGGAATGAGCGATGAGTTCAATTACCTATACCAAGAGGGATGTCGCAAGAAGCACTGCGAGGAAGCTCGGGTTAAAAATTTACATGGTTGAAGAAATTGTTGATGGTGTATTTACAACACTGAGAGAAATGATGAGTAAAGAAGTACCTTCAATCAGAATTGAAGTAAGGAATTTCGGAGTTTTTGAAGTGAAACCTACAAAGGCAAAACCGAAAGCACGGAACCCCAGAACTAATGAAATAATTCATGTTCCTCCGAGAAGAAAGACTCACTTCAGACCTGGTAAATTACTGAAACAATCCCTTAGGCAGCCTTTAGATACATTACGAGGCTAATCCGCCTCGCTCTATTCAGATCTTTGTACTGTTCAGCCGGCACACATGCGAATCACACATTTTGAGAGATCCAGGAAGAATTTTAAGTATAGATTACGGCGAGAAGAGGATAGGACTTGCCATAACAGACCCACTGGCTATAACCGCACGCGGATTTCAAACACTCATCAATAAGGATAGAGAAGGACTCCTCAGAAACCTCGTTGATATAATTAATTCAAATGAGATTAAAAAGATTGTCATAGGTATTCCTTATTCGTTAGATGGCTCGATCGGGCAAATGGCGGAAAGAGTAAAGAAATTCGGCAAGGAACTTTCGACCAAAACTGATGTTGAAATTGAGGAGTGGCCGGAGGAGTATTCATCGGAAGACGCAAAAAAAGAATTAAGAAAATTGGGTGTTGATTTCAGGAAAGATAAGGGGAAAGTGGATAGGATGGCTGCGGCTTTGGTATTGCGTTCATATTTGAACGCTCAACCGTTGACGGAGTCGCTTTAGACTCATCATGGCGGAGACTCTTCCATCCGATTCGGGACAAAATAATCAAGAAAAACGAATAGATTACGCATTATTAGGCTTCCATGCGTTGCTGTTCGGAGCGGCATTTCCACCTTTAATTAACGGTTATTTTGCATGGATTGCGTTTATCCCTTATCTATTCTTTCTTGAGAGAAATCTTGGAAATAAAAATTTCAAAAGAAATTTTGCTGTCGGTTTTTTCTCTAATCTTATCATAATCTACTGGATCGGGCTAAACTCGGGGGCGTGGATGCCGATAGCGGTTTTGACGCTCATCGGCTCCCTGATCGTACTCGCTCTCTGGTTCTCTTTGTTCGGGTGGGTAATCGAACGAGTTTGGAAGAGATGGGGAGAGAAAACCATTTGGGCTGTTCCCTTTATTTGGGTGGGGATTGAGTTCATACGGAGTCATGGCTCGCTTGCATTTCCATGGACCATGGTTGCAAACACTCAAACTTATTATATTTCGATTATACAGATTTCAGCGATAACGGGTGCGTGGGGCGTATCATTGTTCGTTATGTTTGCGAACGTCTTGGGTTACAAGGCTCTGAAATCCATTAGCGCTCCTAAAAAAGCGATAGGTTTTGCGGTAGCGGCGATTCTTACACTTGCAATCCCGTGGACTTACGGAATTATTGTGTTAGACGGAGCGGACGAGCGCCTTGCGAGCATCGATAACAGGATCAGTGTCAGCATAGTTCAGCCGAATCTCGACCCGAAAGTAAAGTGGGATAAATCAAAAAGAGATAACGTTTACAGACTTTACGGGGACATGCATTATAAAGCGGGAGAGAGCAAACCGGATCTTATTATTTGGCCTGAAACAGCCACCCCCGCTTATCTTCGATCCAACCGGGACGGAAGATTCGATCAGGTTCTTTCATTTGTCGATTCGATTAAGGTACCGCTGTTGACCGGGACTCTGGATTACAAATACATTGATGATATAAAGTTCAAAAAGTACAACTCATCATTTCTCTTGCTTCCCGGTTCAAGGGAGATCGAAAAGTATCATAAGATGCGTCTTGTTCCCTTTGCGGAAAAAGTGCCATTCGAGGATCGGTTTCCGATATTATCAAACATTGACCTTGGACAGGCAAATTTTTCGAGTGGGGGAGAGTATAAAATATTTGACGTAGAGGGAAAGAAATTTTCGGTACAAATTTGCTTTGAATCTACTTTCCCTTCTCTCAGCAGAAAATTCGTGAATAACGGAGCCGAGATGTTGATAATAATTACCAATGATGCATGGTTCGGCAATTCTTCTCAACCTTATCAGCATGCTCAGATAGCGGTCATGAGGGCAGTGGAAAACCGACGCGCCATAGCGAGAAGCGCAAATACCGGTGTATCTGAACTCGTCGACCCATATGGCCGAATAATAAAATCGCTACCTTTCAATGAGAGAGGCATTATCTCAGGCGTGATTCCACTAATGACAGAAAAAACGTTCTATGTCAGATATGGTGATTATTTAGGTTGGATAACCGCGGCGCTCACTCTTTTACTGTTTGGATTGACCTGGATAAAAGATTCAAAGAATGAATAAACAGAATATCAATATTATATTGTTTGTGATGCTCTTCCCATTTTCGATCTTATCAGCTCAGAGAACGATTCCGAATAACATAGCATTCGCAACTGAAACTATTAAAAATGCCATAAATGAATTAAAAATTTCTGAAGAACTCCGTTCCGATAAAACATATCATATTCAGAGATCGAAGTCAGACAGCCTTTCAGCCTTTCTATCAGATGTAGTTTCCGAATATTTGAAAGAGAGCGGACATAAAACTGTTTTTAACCGTCATGGTGATAATCCGGAGAGTGATTTACTGTTAAGGATAATTGAACCGATACTCGACTTGGACGTTAAATGTGATAAAAGAACA
The DNA here is from genome assembly GCA_004402895.1 of Fidelibacterota bacterium MT.SAG.3. GTDB lineage: Bacteria > Fidelibacterota > SORT01 > SORT01 > SORT01 > SORT01. Next base: position 61,714 of record SORT01000001.1, read on the forward strand.
GTTGCCGGGGAGTTTACTATTCTGTTATATTCGGTTGAAGCAGGCGAAATAAATTGGGGAAAGGAGTATTCGGTGATAATTGCAGCGGAAGACAACGTCGGTGGGAAGAGCGCACGATATTTAAATAGCTCGGTTCCGGTGTTTCTTCGTATAGAAAAAAAGGCTGCTTTTTCAGGTAAAAAGTTAGAAAAAGTTCTCGCGCTGACTGTCGTGGGGATCATTACATATTTGTTTTATTCAATAAGGGGATAAGAGATTGAGGATAGTTGGTCATTCACTTTTGCTTTTCAGTGTTCAACTCGGATTGGGAATTTCGGTCGTTTCCGGTTCCAAAGGAGAAGTTGATTCTCGTATACCGATAGGATTTCTTCAGGAGGTAAGCATCAGTCTCAAGGTTTCACATCAATCAGAGCTTAAGAATCCGCCGGTTGCTGTTCGGTTCGTTCCACAAAACGGTGCAGCCCGGATGTCAAAGCGGAAGGCGATTTTTATGTCGATGTTGTTACCCGGATTGGGAGAGCGTTCAATAGGCAGCTATCGATCGGCGAATCTGTTTTACGGAAGTGAATCGAGTCTATGGCTCTCTCTATTTATATTTCAAAAAAGGAAAGAATGGAAAAGAGAGGATTACCAGACCTATGCAGCCGCGAGAGCTGGTGTGAATAATGAAGGAAAGAACGACCAATTTTATTCCGACGTAAGTAATTTTTCCGATGTAGACGAATTCAATGCTGCTATCAGAAGAAGCAGAGAACCGGAAAGCGTTTATAGCGGCGCCGATGAACAATGGAGTTGGAGCACCGAAGAGGAGAGACTGAAATTCAAATCATTGAAATTAGAGAGTGACAATGCGGGTCAAAATATAAAACGAATTATTGGAGTAATGCTCGTCAACAGAATATTTAGCGTAATGAATACGGTCTATCGCTATAATAAGTTGGATTCACCAGCCACTTTGAGTTTGAATATTGGAAATTTCCCCGAACTGTCGTTGACAGCTAAATTCTGATCTTCCCGCCTGACAAAATAACTTTTTCATCTATTGTAACTTTAGGCCGTAGTAAAATTCCGTCAAGATGGCTTCCGACGTCACAAGTTCCTCCCATGGTAAGGTTATTTCCGAGCGCTATATGAATAGTTCCAAGTATCTTTTCATCTTCTAACACTTTTCCTGTCAATTTTGCTTTAGGATTTGTTCCGATGCCGAGCTCGGCAATATTACGTCCCTTTCTGCCGAAAGGAGCAAGTTGCTTTCGAAGCAAGCGAGCTTCTCTGTTACCCAGAATTTTGGTTACGAATCCTTTGGAAACATACATCTTGATCGGTTTCTTAATGATGCCGGATTGACCCATTGAGCCGTCCACAACGAGAATCCCCTCGGCGCTGCCTTCAACTGGCGCAAGAAATGCCTCGCCCGCCGGAATATTGCATGTCATCCCGGGTTCAGTTACGAAGCCTGTATCGGCAATCCCCTTTTTCCCTCTGATGGACATACGCAGATCTGTCCCCGCAGGAGTTGTAATATGAACATTGCTTCCGATAGTGAGAATATCAGTCATCTTATTGGTTATTCGCGCCATTTTGTGCATATCGACATTACCTGCCCGGGCAAGCATCTCCTCTGTGACTCCAGGAAGAGTGATGGTTCTCGCACCCTTCTTGCTGGCAGCTCTGCGCGCGTTCGTATGGGTCAATGATTTCGAAGTCGGACAGATCAGTACATCGACGTCTTTCATAAGTTTTGCAATCACTTCAGGAGGTTCCTCTCCGTCGGTCTTACCGGGAATGATATCCACGAGCATTGATTGAGCTTTTAGTTTTTGAGCCATTTCATGAAACATTATACCGATATGCCGTTTGTGAATATCAGTAATTACGAGCAGTGTTTCACCCTTTTTAACGGCAAGTGAGCTGCGTAAGGCAGTTTCGATCGCGTCTGATAATTTTTTCAACTTCTTCCCTACTAAATGAATTCGTTTCGCTTCGCCAAAATTAGAATAGATAACCAACTGATTATGGGGAAGAAAGTCAAGGGATATTTCTCTGACTTACGTGGCAAATCGATCGATTTGTGAAAGAACTTAGAGTAAGGGTGAGTATAAAGACCTGAATTGACTTTAATGTCAAACAGCTTAAATTATAAATCAATTGGCGCATTTTAATTAAATATATTTGATTTTACGAGGATCATTCAATCGGTTCACATGGCTCTTGACCCACGAGTAAGAACACTTCTGTTTTTCTGTCTTCTCCTGCTTGCAATGAATAGTAGTATTGCAGCAATATTGACGGGAGTGATATTTTTAGTAATACTATTAGCATTAGAGACTCATGGTTATAAACGTTTTTGGAACAGTTCGAAGTATTTTCTGATGCTTGTGCCGCTAACTTTCGGATTTCATCTCCTGCTTGCTACTGATATTTTCGGAGCAGCTCAATCGATATCTCTTAATGAAGCGATCGAAAAAGCTCTGTTTTTCACAAGCAGGGTAGGATTGCTGGTCTCCGCCGGTGCTTATTTCTCGATGTCCGTTGATCCGGCGAGCTTAACTGAATCACTCCGGGAATTCGTGACACCGATAGGGAAAATTGGGATATCGATAGAACAGCTGTTACTGGTTTTCTTGCTGACGCTTTCCTTTGCTCCGATTATTTCTGAACAAGCGATACGCATCAAAGAGGCACAGATGGCAAGGGGAATATCAACCGGGGGTAATTTGCTCAGCCGCATTTCGAAGATGTTACCGATACTGATTCCGCTCTTTACTCTCAGTATAAACAGAGCAGAACGAATGGCATTGATCCTTGACTCACGTGGATACAACGCTCCTGTTAAAAAAACAAGTTTAAAAAAATTTAAGTTCATGAAGAGCGATTACTTGGTGAGCGTCTTATCAATAGCGATTACATTGTTCGTGATAATTTGATATGAGAAATATTAAAATCCTTATCGAGTATGACGGTACTAACTATAAAGGATGGCAGATACAATCAAACGCAAGATCGGTGCAGGGCGAACTGACTAAATCACTCCGGTCAATGGTCGGCGGCAATGTGACACTGACCGGCGCGGGCAGAACCGACAGCGGTGTACACGCGATGGGTCAAGTGGCGAATTTTAGAACGGAGTCTCAAATATCCGCCAATAAATTTATGGAAGGGTTGAACGGCACTCTCCCCAAAGACATACGAATATTGAATTCTATGGAAGTAGAAGAGGATTTTCACTCACGCCGGGATGCTTTAGAACGACAGTACCATTACAAGATTATAAAAAGGGAGACTGCCCTTGCGCGATTTTATGCTTACGGTCCGGGTTATGATCTAAGTCTGCAAGATATGGTTTCGGCTGCGAAAATTATCAAAGCAAAAACTGATTTTGGCTCATTTTGTAAAACGAGATCTAAAACGGAAAATAAAAAATGTAAAATAAAGAAATCTGAATGGCGTGAAAATGGTGATTATATGTATTATACTATAGCAGCGGATAGGTTTATTTATAATATGGTCAGATCATTAGTGGGGACGATGATAGAGGTTGGGAGGGGAAAGATAACTGTGGAACAATTTGAAGAGATATTTGACAAATCAGATAGGAGCGCGGCAGGACCTAATGCTCCTGCTTACGGATTATATCTCGAAAAAGTAGTCTATACGGAGAACTTTAACTGATAAAGGAGCAGCATGAAAATATTTTTGGACACGGCAAATGTTGAGGAGATCAAAGAAGGAGCTTCGTGGGGCATTGTAGATGGAGTAACGACCAATCCGTCACTTATTGCAAAAGAGGGCAGGGACTTTGAAACTGTGATTAAAGAAATTTGTGAAATAGTTGACGGTCCTGTGAACGCTGAAGTAGTGGGATTGAAAACTGAGGAAATGATAACCGAAGGCAGGAAACTTCGAGAGCTCCACGACAACATCTGCGTAAAAATTCCGATGACGGTTGACGGGATCAAGGCAGTCAAAGTTCTCAGCGGAGAGGGAACAATGACAAACGTAACTCTTATTTTTTCCTCCTTACAAGCTCTTCTCGCGGCAAAAGCAGGGGCGACATTCGTAAGCCCTTTTGTCGGCAGAATTGATGACATGGCTATGCCGGGTATGGACTTAATTGCTGATATTTCACAGATCTACGAAAATTATGGATACGAAACGGAGATCATTGTCGCCAGCATTCGCAATCCTCTCCATGTAGTCGACACAGCTCTTTATGGAGCGGATATAGCAACACTTCCGATGAAAGTATTGCATCAGATGGCTAAACATCCATTGACGGACAGGGGCATAGAGCAATTCCTTAAAGATTGGGAGTCAATGAAATCATAGAGAAAAGTTTATATAAATTTGTAGTTATCGCTCAATTGTCGGCGATGTTTTCAGCGTCCGAAATCGTTGCGCAGAATAAAGAAGAAATTAATGCTGTTATTTACAACGGCAGGCGAAATATCATTACTGAAACTGTCGCAAAAAGCAGTCCAGCGGTAGCGGGGATAAATGCGATTCAAATCCGCGAATATTCACGAACCCCGTTTGCGAATGATCCGATATGGTCTCTTCTCTTTCCAGACAGAGTTTTCAAGCAGCGCGTGAAAAGTCTTGGATCAGGGTTTCTCATTTCTTCCGATGGTTTTGTATTGACCAATTCACATGTAATAGAAAATGCCGTAGAGGTTGTGGTAACACTTTCGGATGGAACCGATCATGAAGCCGAGATAGTAGGTGTAGACAGAGCATCTGATATAGCGTTATTAAAATTGGAGGGAAAAGACTTCCCATTCTTGGAGTTTGGCGATTCGGATGATATAATCATAGCCGAGTGGGTGATAGCTTTGGGTAATCCCTTCGGCTTATTTGATATCAGTAAAAAACCGACTGCGACAGTTGGAGTCATCTCAGGTTTGAACCTGGATTTTGGACAGCAGGAATCCGGGAGAGTATATCAGGATATGATTCAGACAGATGCCTCAATAAACTCGGGTAACAGCGGGGGACCTCTCCTCAATGCCATCGGAGAAGTGATAGGAATAAACACGTTCATCTTCACGGGCAGCAGATATTCTGAGGGTTCGATAGGAATCGGTTTTGCCATCCCCATCAACAGGGCAAAATCCGTTTACAAGGAGCTCAAGAAATACGGTAAGGTCGACAGGAGTTTTTGGACCGGAATGGATGTCCGGGATCTGAATCGTCTTGTGGCGAAACATCTTGATTTAGAAACAGAAAAAGGTGTTCTGATTACAAATATTGAAAAGAAAAGTCCGGCAGACAAAGCGGGCTTGATGGTGGGTGATATCATCATAGAAGTGAACGGAGACGAAGTGATAAATGATGATGATATCTTTAAGATAATAGAGGAAAATTTCCTCCGTGCAGGCGACACATTGATTATGCTCATCAGACGCGGTAACTCTGAAAGGACGATAAGGATGATTTTAGGAAAGCCGAACAGGTAGAGATAGTTGATCCCACGATATACACCGGAAGAGATTGGAAATATCTGGACGGAAGAACAAAAATTCCGCTCATGGCTTGAAGTGGAAGCAACCGTTGCCGAAGTACAGTCAGAAAGAGGAATGATTCCGGTAGCTGCGGCAAAAGCTATTCGGGATAAGGGTGATTTCAGCGTGGAACGGATTGAAGAGATAGAGGAAGAGGTGAATCACGATGTGATTGCGTTTTTGACAAATGTCGCTGAATACGTCGGAAAAGAAGCCGGATATATGCACTTCGGAATGACCTCTTCGGACCTGTTGGATACATCTTTGGCAATGAGGATGAAGGAGGCGGGTGAATTGGTCGCCAAAGAACTTGAGAATCTTGAATCAGTTCTTTCTAAGAGAGCGGTAGAGCATAAGAATTCCATCATGATAGGCAGAACTCACGGAATCCATGCCGAGTTGATAACATTCGGACTTAAACTTTCTATCTGGGTAGAAGAGATCCGCAGGCATCGGAAGCGATGGTCAAGAGTGGTAGAGGAGATCGCGACAGGTAAAATCTCGGGAGCTGTCGGTACGTATTCTCATCTTGAACCTGAAATAGAAATTGAAGTGTGCAAGCGTCTCGGATTGAAGGCGGCGCCCGTCTCAAACCAGATAGTTCAGAGAGACAGGCATGCAAATTACATGACGTCTTTGGCGCTCATAGCATCAAGTCTCGAAAAGTTCAGTGTGGAGATACGTCATCTTCAACGAACGGAAGTAAGGGAAGCTCAGGAGTATTTCAGCAAAGGTCAGAAAGGCTCATCCGCAATGCCCCATAAGAGGAATCCGATCCTCTCAGAAAGGATTACCGGCATGGCTCGCCTTGTCAGAGGGAATGCGCTTGCGGCGATGGAGAATGTTGCGCTCTGGCATGAAAGGGACATCTCTCATTCATCGGTAGAGAGAGTGATCATCCCGGATTCGACGATAATAGTGGTATATTGCTTACAAAAGTTCAGCTCGTTAATGGAGAAGTTAGTGGTGAACTCCGAACGAATGATCGAAAATATTGATCAATCTTACGGTTTGATATATTCGGGAACCATTTTACTTAGATTGGTTGAAAAGAATATTACGAGAGAAGAAGCATATGAAATAGTACAGCGAACGGCTATGAAAGCATGGAATGAAAAGATTGATTTTAAGAAATGTCTGCTTGATGATGGAGAAGTCAAGGCTTTGCTCAGCAACGAAGAGATTGATAAATGTTTTAAACCTGAGGAAAATCTCAAGCAGGTAGATGGTATATTTGAACGGTTAAATTTGACATGATTCGGAGGAATTAAGATGGATAAGAAAAAACTGTTATACGAAGGAAAAGCAAAGAAGATATATTTGACTAATGATGAGGATTTGGTGATTCAGGATTTTAAAGATTCCGCTACGGCGGGTGACGGAGCCAAAAAGGGGACAATAAAAGGAAAGGGCGCCATTAACAATCAGCTTTCGGCATTTTTATTTGATTACCTTCGAAGTCACGGAATTCAAACTCATTTCGAAAAGAAACTCAGTAAGACATCTATGTTGGTAAAAAGACTCGAGATGTATAAGATTGAGGTAGTGATGAGGAATATCGCTGCGGGGAGTATGGTTAAAAAATACGGAATTGAAGAGGGCACGGAATTAAAGCAGCCAGTATTGGAATTTTATCTCAAAGACGATTCTCTGCATGATCCCATGATAAGTAATGAACACGCAATAGCATTCGGATTAGCAAGCGCGGAGGAAGTAACTGAAATAAGCAGGTATGCGAAGAAGATAAACGTTGTACTCAAGGATTTTCTTTTTAGAAGAGACTTGTTATTAGTTGATTTCAAGCTGGAATTCGGTACGCAGAATAATATCATCTATTTAGGTGACGAAATATCACCGGACACATGCCGTTTTTGGGATGTGGAGACGAAGAAAAAACTTGATAAGGATCGTTTCCGCCAAGATCTTGGGGGCGTGGAAAGCGCCTACCAGGAGATTCTGAAAAGAGTACTTGGATAGGGAAGCGTCTTAGATTGGCTTCAGATGGCATACCATTCGTAGCGGCAGCGGGAATTATCCTGATAGCGTTAGGGTTCGCCGCCTCAATAACGGGAAACGGGTTTCTCTGGGGATTGACGTATACCGAAGCATTACTGCTTATCTTCATAGTTTTTTTCTTCCGTGATCCTGATAGGGTAATTCCCAAGGGCGATAACCTTGTGCTTTCGGTCGGTGACGGAAAAGTCGTCGTCATCGAAGAAGTGAATTTTCCGGAGCTTTCCGAAGAAAATTTTATACAGGTTTCGGTGTTTCTGTCTGTTTTCAACGTTCATGTTAATAGAATTCCTGTCTCGGGTACGATTCATGAGGTTAAGTATTTCCCCGGCAAATTCCTCCCCGCCTGGAACGAAAAGGCATCGTTAGATAACGAGCAATCGCTCATTTCGGTTGACACTGGCGGGAAAAGGATATATTTTAAACAGATAGCCGGATTGATCGCGCGTAGAATAGTGTATGATCTTAAACCGGGTCAAACTGTGGAAGCGGGGGACAGATTCGGGCTGATACGGTTCGGAAGCAGGGTCGATATCCTATTACCGTTGGACGCGGAGATCTCAGTAAAACTTGGGGATGCGGTAAAAGGGGGAGAAACAGTTATAGGAGTTCTAAACAATGAAGCTGACTAAAGCGGTGGTTCCAAGCGTATTCACCGTTATGAATCTCATTAGTGGCTATCTTGCAATCCTGCTGATAGTCAACGGTAAGCTCTTGGCTGCTTCTTATCTGATACTTCTTGCTGCTTTTTTTGACGCTTTTGACGGAAAGATAGCGCGAAAGATCAACAAACCTTCAAAATTCGGACTCGAGTTTGATTCACTTGCTGATATTACCTCTTTTGGAGTCGCCCCAAGCGTATTGATATACAAGGCTTTTTCAGGTGAATGGGTGGTTGTCGGAGCTTTAATAGCTTTCCTGCCGCTACTTTTCGCGGGAATTAGACTGGCACGATATAATATTCATTCCGGGGAACAGAAGGGTCACTTCATCGGATTGCCTGCTCCTTCCATGGCGACAATTCTCGCAGGATTCGTTCTGTTCTATCTTGAGATTCCCTATAATATCGGCGCATTAAGATTTGTTCTGCCGTTAGTGTTCGGGCTTTCATTTCTGATGGTGAGTTCGATGCCTTTTTATAAGTTTCCCAACATTGCGCTTAAAAATAACGGGAAACCGAATCTGTTATTATATTTCTTTTTACTCTCATTGGTCCTTATGTTCCTATTCAGAGGGTTGGTCATTTTCCCTGTTGTTTTTCTCTTTTTGATGTTCAACCTATTCCGATGGGGTTTTACATACGGAAAAGACGAAGATTCAGAAATGGCTAATAACGGTGTAAGGGATTAAGGGGGAATGATAAGAGCTGAGGTTATCGTCACACTGAAAGACGGTATATTGGATCCCCAAGGAAAAACCATCACGGGAGCGCTTGGCGGTATTGGAATTGAGGGGATAAAAGAAATCGGCACGGGTAAGTACTTCCATCTCCGGTTCAATACCAACAACTTGGAAAAGGCACGCAGTTCAACCGAAGCGGTTTGCGAGAAACTTCTCTCAAATCCTGTGATAGAAAAATACACGTATAAGATCATAGAGGAGTAGAACTGTCCAAATGAAAATCGGTATTGTGGTTTTTCCGGGTTCTAACTGCGAATTGGACACACGGTATGTTCTCAAAAATCTGCTCGGTCAGGAGGTGATTATGCTCTGGCATGAGCAACGCGACCTTGAAGGTTCAGATGTTGTCATTCTTCCCGGTGGATTCAGCTATGGCGATTATCTCCGTACCGGGGCGATCGCGCGATTTTCTCCAATAATGGAATCAGTGATCGAATTCGCGGCAAAGGGGAACCCCGTGGTTGGTATCTGTAACGGTTTTCAGATTTTGTTGGAGTGTGGTTTGCTTCCCGGAGCCTTGGTTACAAACGGTTCGCTAAAATTTATCAGTGATGATGTGATAATTAAGGTAGAAACCGACAACCCGATTTATACGTCGAAATATGAAAGTTCACAACTGCTGAAAATGCCGATCGCTCATATCGGCGGAAGTTTTTTTGCGGATGATGATACTTTAGAGGAAATTGAGTCTGACGGTCGGGTAGCTTTCAGATATTGCGATGCAAAAGGTAACGCGAACAGCAAATCCAATCCGAACGCATCGCTTGGGAACATAGCCGGCATTTATAATAAAGAGGGTAACGTTCTCGGATTGATGCCGCACCCGGAACGCGCAAGCGAAAGTCTGCTTGGCTCGACCGACGGATTGGGACTGTTCGAGTCATTGATATCGTTCAACTGATGATTACTTGAAGGGCAATATGAGTAACAATAAACCGGTTCTCTTGGCAATATACACTCTCACCTTAGGCGCCATAGTGGGTACTTTGGTGGGAGAGATATTAGGGTTTATACTCCCGGAAGGAGTTGTCAAGCAATTCTTCCTGCTGTCAAAAACTCTCTCCGTAGGTCCCGGTACACTGAATATAATTATGCTGCAGTTGACACTTGGATTAAGCATCACTTTGAACGTAATAAGCTTGATAGGAATCGCCGTTGCGTATTACCTTCTACGATGGTGGAGATAACTAAACCTAAAGGAGATTGATATGAGTTTTCCCGGTGGTTGGGAATGGATCTTAATATTTGTCGTTCTATTGCTTCTATTCGGCGCAAAACGGCTGCCTGATCTCGCAAAGGGGCTCGGAAAAGGAATTTTGGAGTTCAGAAAAGCTGCCAAAGAAGTTACAGACGAGATTAGAAAAGAAGAGATTGATAAGCCGGATGACGATAAAGATAAACCGGAAGCATGATCTTTCCGGGTTGAATCGGCTTCAACACAACTCTTTACTGAATACATTTAACATTTAATTTTAAGTTTCGATGGAAAGTTACGAAAAGTTTATAGAAAAAGTTGAAGATGCTCTCTCCTTGGCGGATGAGAAGAAAGAGTTGAACATTTTCCTTTCGCTCGAAAAAGCGAAGATCCGCTCCTCTGCGGAAAAGATCACAGATGCGATGAAGTCCGGAACTGCCGGAACGTTAGCGGGCAAAACGGTCGCTATTAAAGACGCTATCATCACAAAAGGGACAGTGACGACCGCAGGCTCACAGATTTTAAAAGATTTTATCCCTCCGTATGATGCGACGGTGGTTGAACGGTTGATAGCGAACGATGCCCTACTCTTTGGAAAGACGAATATGGACGAGTTTGCCATGGGTTCCTCGAATGAAAATTCATCGTTCGGACCGGTCAAGAATCCGCTTAATCCCGGATATGTCCCGGGCGGTTCAAGCGGAGGCTCGGCAGCCGCAGTTGCCGCCGGAATCGTTGATATGGCGCTCGGCAGCGATACGGGCGGTTCTATCCGGCTTCCCGCCGCATTTTGCGGCGTGGTAGGGATGAAGCCGACTTACGGCAGAGTCTCGCGGTACGGTCTTATAGCGTTCGCTTCCTCGCTTGATCAGATAGGTCCTATAGCAAACAGTGTCAGCGATGTAGCATTGCTACTGAAAGCCATAGCCGGACACGACGTATGCGATTCGACCTCCTCGACCGAGGAGGTACCCAACTATCCGAATCTACTCGACAGCGAAGTAAAGGGAGTGAAGATAGGACTACCGAAAGAGTATTATGGCGAAGGGTGCGACAAGGAAATACTCGACAGGGTGAACGACCTGACAGAAGCTTTACGGTCGAAGGGAGCGGAGATAATTGAGGTTTCTCTGCCCCATACGGAGTATTCGATCGCAACTTATTATATCATCGCAACGGCGGAAGCTTCTTCCAATCTTGAGCGGTACGACGGAATGCGTTACGGTTTCAGAGCGGATGGGAGCGATCTGTCCGAAGTCTACAGCCAATCACGGAGCAAAGGTTTCGGTGAAGAGGTAAAACGCCGGATAATGTTAGGAACCTATGTCCTTTCGGCGGGCTATTACGATGCCTATTACAAGAAAGCGCAGCAGGTCAGACGGTTGATCCGTGACGACTTCATCACTGCATTTAAGGAAGTCGATCTCCTTTTGGCGCCTACGTCACCGACAACGGCGTTCAAACTCGGTGATAAGATCGACGACCCGCTCGCCATGTATCTCGTGGATGTCTATACTACTTCGCTCAATCTCGCCGGACTGCCCGGCATCAGCATTCCTGTCGGTAACTCCTCTGAGGGACTTCCTATAGGCTTACAACTGATCGGCAAACCGTTCGAGGAAACCGAACTGCTGCAAGCAGCCGCCAGAGTGGAAGAACTCGTCTCAGGTTAGGGTTTGCCCGCCCAGACATCTTTGGCGCTGCAATTGCGAAAAGTAGCGCGTAATGATGAGGCAATCTCACAATAATGATTAAAGCAAACAAGAATATTACAATAATGAAAAAAGGCATTTCTTAATTGCATCTAAAATGAATAAATATAGATAGTGAGCAAGGAGGATGAAGTTGGAAAAGAAAGAAGTAAAAAGGAAGGGATTACCACCCTTAGTATCAAAATTCGATAAGAATGGAGTTGTATGGAAAAGACTTGAAAAAGTGGATCATGATTTACTTGGATATTTGTTATCTTGTCACTTAGTGATAGAGCATTATATGGACAATTTCCTCCTGTTAAATGTATCTCAAAAATTATCGTGGAAAGCGGCACAATTAAGTTTTTCACAAAAAGTTAGATTGTTATCAGATGATAACAGGTTTAAGCATCCATGGGATTTTATCCCGGCAATTGCAGAACTGAATAAGCTTAGAAATCGGTTTGTACACGATATAGATATCAAACTGCAAGTTGAAGACCTAAAGCCCATTTCTGCATCAATAGCGAAAATGTCAGAGAATGAAAATAAAAATCTTAATGATCCTTCTGATATCTTGGAGCAATTTACTTTTTTAGTTTGTTCTTGGTTTGCGGGATATATAGCAGGAGCAACTGAAAAATAAGGCGCCAAGAGATGTCTTTTATAATCTCAAATGGTCTGGAGTGGTCTACAGAATGGCAACTATATGGCAGCAATTCCTATAAGTGCCTGAACAGCAAAGCCAATGTTGCACAAACTGGGACTTATTATAAACCTGCACATCAATAAGCATCAGAGCAAACCTTGACTAACTTTTAAATTTCTTCTTAGATTTTTAGAACAAACTTTCTTATTTTACAGTCTTAACAGCGTATAATTATGATCACATTTGAAAACATATCGTTCCTTTGGCTATTGTTAGCCGTGCCCTCTTATTTAGTATGGTACGTGCGCAGGAACGATGTCAACAGGAGCAAGCTTCGTTTTTCCGAGACGGCGATCTTCGGTATAATCCAGAAGCGCGCCGTGCCGCTCAAGGTCCATCTTCCGTTCGCATTGAGATTGTTGGCTATCGCGCTGCTGATAGTGGGGTTCGCGCGTCCCCGCTCCGGTGTGACGAATCAGGAGGTGACCACCGAAGGGATCGACATCATGCTCGTATTGGATATTTCGAGCAGCATGGAGGCGAGGGATTTCAGACCTAACAGGTTGGAGGCGGCAAAGAAGGTGGCGGAACACTTCATAGATAACAGGGTGAACGACAGGATAGGATTGGTGGTTTTCGCCTCGGAAACGTTCGTGCAAGCGCCGTTGACGTTGGATTATGACATACTCCGTCAATTTTTACGCAAGGTGACGATAGTACCCAAAAAATATGACGGTACCGCTATCGGGCTTGCCATTGCAAGCGGAGTGAACAGGTTGAAGAACAGCGATGCAAAGAGCAAGGTGATGATACTCCTATCTGACGGAAGCAACAATTCGGGTGAGATACAGCCGATAACGGCGGCGGAATTAGCGGCAGCGTTCGACGTGAAGATATACACCGTAGGCGCGGGAACGAGAGACCGGAGGCTCTTACAGAGCGGACTCGATGAGGCGGTACTCAGGCAGATCGCGGAGACCACAAACGGGAAATACTATCACGCTTCCAATGAGGAGCGGCTGCTCGATATATACGAAGAGATAAACGAGCTCGAAAAGACTGAGATAAAAGTAAAGGAATATACGCGCTACAAGGAACTCTATTCTTCCTTTCTGCTGCCGGGAGTGCTCCTGCTTCTGATGGAAATTTTCACCGGTTTGACGTACTCGAGGAGGCTGCCGTAAGAATAATGTTCCGATTCGCGAATTATGATTACATCTATCTTCTCTGGTTCATTCCGCTGTTGACACTGCTCTTGTACGTAGCACTGAAAAGAAAAAAGAAACTGTTTTCTTCATTAGGCGACATCGAGGTTATCAAACGGCTTCACCGTTCTTCGAGTCTGAAGCGTCAGATGGCGAAGGGAGTTGTAGTTCTATCCGCCGTCACGATCCTGATATTTGCCTTGATGGGACCGCAGATGGGTACCGTACTCTCGGAAGTGAAACGTGAGGGAATAGATATAGTTATCGTGCTTGATGTATCAAAGAGTATGCAGGCGGAGGATATAACTCCGAACCGTTTGGATAGGGCGAAATTTGAGATCTCACGTTTTATTGACCGATTAGAAGGTGACAGGATCGGGTTGGTCGCGTTCGCGGGAGTATCTTATCTCCAGGTGCCTCTGACGCTTGACTATTCGGCGGCTAAGATGATACTGAGTATCGTTGACAGCGATATAATCGGTACACAGGGAACGGCGACGGCAGATGCGATAAACACTGCTTTAGAGGCGTTCAAAGGGGAGAGCGGTACGCAGCGCGTGATAATTATTCTTACGGACGGCGAAGACCATGAGGATGACCCTATCGAAGCAGCGGAGACCGCTTCTGATCAGGGAGTCATCATTTACACCGTCGGTATCGCGTCTATAGCGGGCGCGCCGATCCCTATTTATGATAAACGTGGAATGAGGGTCGGTTTCAAGCGGGATGGCGATGACCAGATAATAACAACCCGTCTGAACGAGGCATCGCTCGATGAAATTGCGGGAATCACGGGCGGGAGGTACTTCAGGCTTCCGGCAAGAACAAGCGGCTTGGAGATGGTGTTCAATCAGATCACCGAACTTGAAAAGAGCGAGTTCAGTTCAAGGGAATTTGATGAATTTAAAGAGTGGTATCAGTATATTATGGCGTTCGCACTGCTCTTACTTTTCGTAGAACCTTTTATACCTGAACAGCGTAAACTAAAGAGTGAATGGCATGGCAGATATAAATAATATAAAATATTCAATACTTTTGATCCTGATAGCGATTTCAACGCCGATTCAGGCTCAGGAGAGCAGTTCCGACCCCGCTCTGAACGCATACCGGCAGGGAGATTACGATAAAGCGATAGAGCTATACTCCGAGCTGTTAGCAAAAAACACGGATGATAAGAATCTGAAATTCAACTTAGGCGGGGCATTCTACCAGAAAGGAACTCTTAATTCTGCCAAGTCGGGGTTTGAAGACGCCCTCACGTTGGAGGCGCCGGAAGCGAAGTCGCGGGCATATTACAACTTGGGGAACACCCTCTTCAGAATGAAGAAGCCGGAGAAGAGCCTCGAAGCGTTCAAGTATGCAATGAAGTTCAACCCTGAGGATGAGGACGCAAAATTCAACTATGAATTCGTGAAGAACCTGCTTGAAGAAAACGAAGAGAAACAGGAAGGGGATGACGAACAGCAAGAGGAAAACGAGGATTCGGAGAAGGAGCAGGACAGCGACGAAAAAGAGGATGAAAACGAACAGAATAAAGACGACCAAGAGAGTGAGCAGGAAAAAGAGGATGACCAAAAGAGTGAGCGGCAAAAGGAGCAGAATAAACAGCAACAAGAAGAAAAGAAAAAATCTCGGGAAGAATATCAGGATATGTTAGAGGCGTTGGAACAGCAAGAGATGCAGGCGCTCAAGGATTACATACAGGCGCGCACCGTAAAGAAACGCAGCCCGGAAAAAGATTGGTAATGATGCGCTATAATTTATATCTGTTGACTCTTATTCTCTTCTCCTGGACAACTATTGTTGCTCAAAAAGTTATCAGATTAGAGGCAACCGTTTCAAAAAAAGATATGACTGTTTATGACAGATTCACTTACAAACTTGCGATTTACGGGGAAACACAGATAGATGTTCAGGAGCTCGAAATCTCAAATTTTGGAGATTTCAGTATTGTAGGCGGACCGTCTCAATCCACAAATTTTCAATTCATAAATGGTCAAATAAGCTCTTCGGCAACTTTTTCGTGGGTGCTCGCGCCGAAAAAAGAAGGTGCATTCATTATAAAGCCCGCCTCCATCAATTACAGAGGGAAATTGTACAAGTCGGAATCTATAAAGATCAACGTCACAAAAACGGGAAGAAGCAGCGCTACGGCGGCTAAAGGTTCACAACGATCAGGAAAAGGCGGAGTGGCTACGTTTCTTGTTGCGTCCGCTGATAAAGAAGAAATTTACAAGGGAGAACAGGTCAGCGTCACATACCGCATCTACACCAAAGTAAAATTGGTAAACTTTAATACTCCGGGTATACCGGAGGCAGTCGGCTTTTGGATAGAAGAGATTCCTCAGCCTAATCAACCGTTGGTGGAAGAAGAGATAGTGGATGGAGTCCGATACACCACTGCGATAGTGGCAAAGTTTGCCCTGTTCCCGACCCGTTCAGGAGAACTCACCTTAGATCCGCTCATGCTTGATTATAAAGAGCGGGTAAAGCGTAAGAGGCGTAACAGTATATTTGACGATTTTTTTGACGACTCATTTTTTGGGGGTTTTGCCAACAAAAGAGTAGTTTCAAATGAGCTGAAGATAAAAGTTCTTCCGTTGCCCGACAGGGGCAGACCTGCTGATTTTTCAGGGGCTGTCGGTCAATTCAAACTATCGGCGGAGATCGTTGAACCGGAGGCGAAAGTCAATGACGCCATAACTCTGCGCGTGAAGATCACTGGAGTAGGAAATATAAAATATGTCAAATTGCCTAAAATAGATTTTCCTGATGAAGTAGAAGTTTTTGAACCTGAAATATCACAAGAGAATTTTGTCAAACGAGGTAAGATCAGCGGTGAGAAGAAATTCGGATATGTGCTGATTCCGCGAAAAAAGGGGAAGATCGATCTTGGAAGGATCAGTCTGAGTTATTTTGATCCGGTATCAAAAGGATATAAAATCACGCGCTCGAAACCGATTCAAATAGAGGTGGGAGAGGGAGACCGCCCCACACTGACATCCACTCCCGGATTATCGAGGGAGGAAGTGGCGATCCTAAGCAGTGATATTCGATTTATCAAAAGGGAACTGCCTGAATTCAGGGAATTGAATAAAAAACTGTATCAAAGCGGCTGGATTGTATTTTGGGGTATAACTCCGCTTTTCGCTTTGAGCGGAGCATTTCTATTCAGGAAGCATCTGGATCAGATGAGCACAAACGTTGCTTATCAGAGGAGAAGAAGAGCGTCATCGGAATCGAAGAAAAGGCTGAAAAGAGCGAAAGCCGCCATGACGGCTGAAGATTTTAAGGAATTTTACAGCGAGATAAGCAAAGCACTGCTCGGCGCGGCAGCAGACAGATTGAATTTTCCCGCCGCAAGCGTATCGGCGGCGGAAGTGTTGACGCGACTAATGGAAAACGATAAGAATGAGAATTTAGCAAATGAGTTTTCGGCGGTTATCAAGAATTGCGAAATGGCGATATATTCTCCTGAGGGTTCAACAAGCGTGAATATGGAAGAAACCTATGATAAAGCAACCGGATTGCTTGATAACTTACTGAAGGCTCTTTGATCATGAAGAAGCTCCTATATCTGATTCCAACGCTGCTTCTGGTCAATTCGGTTTTATCTGCGCAGACGGAAGTAGACCTGTATTTGCAAGGTAACGGTCAATATGAAGCGGGAGAATACGAAGAAGCTGTCAAGAGTTATATGGATATCGTGGAGATGGGCTTGGAAAGCCCCGAGCTCTGGTATAATCTCGGGAATTCGTATTATAAGCTTGGAAGATTCGGCTACTCCATTCTTGCCTTCGAGAGGGCAAAGAAATTATCACCGGGTGATGAAAGTATCCTTTATAATCTTAAAGCGGCGAATCTGCTGTTAAAAGATAAGGTCACCGCTCCACGGGAAAATATGATAATCACGTCTTTTCGTTCACTGCGCGATTTGGTGAGCAGTGACGAGCTGATCAGATTCTTAATTTTTCTTTATCTTGCTTCAATCTTCATATATTCGCTAACTTTATTCATGGTTGACGGAAAATTCAGAAGAACTTTGAACTATGCTCTAATGGTATTCGGGACACTGTTTTTTTTCACATCAGTGTTCGGGGGACTGAAGATCGAGCATGAATTGAGCAGCACAAGGGCTGTCGTCATGGTCGCGGAAATGTCCGTATCCAGCGCGCCTGAGGAGATAGGTGAGGAACTTTTCCTTTTGCATGAGGGTACTACGGTAGAACTCATTGGAGGGAGCGACAGTTGGGTACAGATTCGTCTTATAGATGGGAAAGCCGGTTGGGCGCCGGCAGAAATGCTCGAGGTTATCTGAGTGTCAGTTCAACGGATTTTTATTTTCACTATTATCGCGCTTTCTTTGCTGACTTCTTACGGATGCGCCGCCGGAACGGTTGCGGAGCATCAGGGGAAAAAATCAAAAGGAAAGTCGGTTCAGGGTTGGTTCGATCCGCTTGCTTTAGGAGATGATGATATAATTATCAACGGTCTTCCGATGCCCTCCTTTAACAGTGAAAGGGAGGACACAGGCGCAATTGATCATGAAGCGATGACAGAAGGATACAGGGTTCAAATCTATACAACTCAGACTCTTTATGAAGCGGACAGCATATTGGTGCGAGCGGATTCTCTGTTTTTAGGCGAGGCGTATCTACGGTTCGATCCGCCGAATTATAAAATAAGAGTAGGCAATCTGATATCCCGTTCCGAGGCGGAACAGCTTCAGCGATATGCCCGCACAGCAGGTTTTCCGAGATCGTGGGTGCTGCGAACAAATGTTTTTCTGCATCCAAGGAAGAAAGAAGTAGAGCCACTCGAGTCTGAAGAAGAGTCAGAGCAATAATTTTTTTTATGATCAGAAAATAGACTCGATAATTGCCGAAAAATATTAATCCGAGTTGCCATCAGGGAGCTCCATCTTCATCGATACTACAAAGCGTTTCTCAGGAGTCCGTTAAGTATCAAAAATTATCCGTGGGATTGTTGTATTAGAAATGTATCGTTTATAAATTGGATTAAATGAAACTTAAAAACATATCAAGTATCGTCCGATTATTCGTAACTGTTCTCCTTGTAATGTTTATTTATAGGTTTTTTAGCATAGAATTGGATGATCTGCTCAGAGCCGTAGCAGCTTCCGATAAAACGAAGTTATGGGCATCATTTGCTATTATGCCCTTGATCATGTTATTACAAATGACCAAGTGGTATCAACTATTGAAATTAGCGGACGAAGAGATTCGGTTTACAGATGCAGCATCATCATTTCTTGCCGGGATGACGCTCGGAATCATTACTCCCGCTCGTTTGGGTGAATTGGGTCGAGCCTGGTTTCTTAAAGATATACCGCAGCTAAAAGTGGTCGGACTTACGTTGGTGGATAAATTTTACTCAACTTTGGCGTATTTTATTTGGGGTTTGCTGAGTTTGATTATATTTCTCAATTTGAATTATTCTCCGTCTCTGTTAACTAATATGATGCTGATAGCGGGAATTCTATTCGTATATATACTCATCGCTGTTGCTATTCTCTATCCCGTAAAAGTAGGAAAAACCTTGATAGCAATTAACAAGAAGCTGTTCCGAAGAGAACAGCTGGTTGAAATTGCATCAATAATTTCTTCTGTTAAAAGAAAAAAGGTTTTTCTCTTAATAGGGCTTGCGACATCAGTATGGTTTCTCGTAGTAACGGAGCTATGGCTTCTTCTGAATGCGTTTTCCGAGGTAAATTTTTTCGCTGGAGTGATCTCCGCCTCTTCAGCTCATTTTACCAAAACCCTCTTTCCGATCACATTCGGTGAATTGGGAATTCGAGAAGCCGCTATGATCTATTATTTCAATCACCTTGGAGTTACAGAGGTTGCTTCGGTCGCGGCTGCGCTGCTGATGTTTGCGCTGAATGTTTTTCTTCCCTCATTGGTAGGAGCCATATTCCTAAGAAGATTAAAAATCGGAAGGAAAGTAACGGATTTGAATGAACGTCTCGATCAAGTTCATGAGGAAGAGGAATGATCGGATTTCTGCTTCCCATCTTCGCTTACGCAGAAGTGCATTACAAATGGAAATGGTTCCCAAGCAGGATCTTCATGAGAAAACCGGAGGTTATTGCTGATCTTCCCATAAGACTTCAACCGGACACCAAACTTCCGATACTTTGCATAATCAAAGATGCGCTGAGATTTCCAACTAAATTGAACAATATCAACATAACCATCAAAAGTAAAGATAGCGTCATATATAAAGAACTTATTCAATTTAACGGGATGAAAATCGAAGAACGGTATTGGAGCAAACTATTATTTATAGAATTACCTTCCGAAATCAATGGAAAAATCGATGTGACGGTGAAATTTGATCTCACGGATGAAAAAGGTGAGCAGTATCAGGTAATAAACGACAATTTAAAAGGATTGCCGCCCTTAGAGCTTTCGGTGGATCTGTCCAATCAGGAATTACCAAAGTTAGGCGGATGGCATTATGGCGATTTTCACACTCACTCTGAATTTACCGATGACAAAGTGGAGTTCGGTTCACCGATAAAATCTTCTTCTATCCTTTCATCGGCACTTGGTCTGGACTTTTTTATTGTTGCGGATCATTCGTATAATTTGGATAACTCGATGGAATTTCCTTTTGAGAATGATACAAACCTGCCTCGCTGGAATGCCTTGCAAAAGCTTTTGAACGAGTACGAGTCAAATGATCATTCTATTCCTATCCGCGCGGAAGAAGTTTCGTGCGGGAATGGAAAGGGAGAAAATGTACATCTGTTGATACTGAATTCTCCAAAGTTCATCCCCGGTAATGGAGATTGCGAGGACAATTATCCTGACAGAAAACCAACGATGACCATAAATGATGTGCTTGACCTGATGGGGGATGAGGCGATAGCCGTCGCCGCTCATCCGCTCGATAATCCTTCATTGGGACAAAAAATTATATTTAACAGAGGTCAGTGGTCAAAGGAAGATCTCAAAGATGAACGGATAATCGGTCTACAAATCCTGAACGGTCTTCCCGACGGAGCATTTTATGACGGGCTTGAACTATGGAAAGAACTTCTGCTTGAAGGGCATAAGAAGATAATTCTCGCGGGGAATGACGCTCATGGTAACTTCAATAAATTCAGGCAGATAAAGATCCCATTTCTTTCAATGCACCAACACGATAAGCAACTGTTCGGACAGGTTCGCACTGCTCTTTTTTATAGCGAGAAAAATTCAGCATCTATCCTTGAAGCTATAATAAAAAGAAAAGCGCAGATCAGTACAGGACCGATCTCTGACATTACAATAGTGCCGAAAGAAGGTGAACTTTTCAGAATTGGGGATGAACTGAGTTTAGAATCGGGTGAATTGAAAATCCAAGCCGTATCATCCAAGGAATATGGAAAATTAAAAAAAGTATCTGTTGTGGCAGGCGATCTGACCACTAAGAGAGAATCGGTTTTGCATGAGTTCACTGAATTTGAAAGCGACCATGGTTTTGAAAAGAGCATGTCGATAGAATTTAAATCAATAAGCTATATCAGAATGGAAACATTTACGGATGGAGAGAACAAACCTTTCTCTTTCACGAATCCTATCTGGATAAATAACAGAAGTTAATTCATCAGATGTTCGTAATACTCTTCGACTTCGGCTAAGCTTATAAGATCCATGAACGCCGAAAAATTAAAGAAGGTCACTAAGTATCTGGTATCTTTCACCCAATCGGGAAGATATTTAGGTTCTCTGACCAAATTGTTCAGGCTCAGGTCATAAATAATAGGTACGGATTCTGCCGTTAGTTTCCCGGCAAATAGAAATCGGACCAGCTCGGGTCGATTTTTCTTCATCGCTACATGCACGAAGTGATGAATTTTCACAAAACCGTCAAGATAGGATACATCTTTTGTGAAGGGCGCTCCTCCTTGCATCAGACCGCCTCTGATGCATCTGGCGGCAGCATCAAATGCTTCGGATTCTAAAAAATTATGTTCGAGATAATAGTTGAACAGATCAATAAAATCAGCTCCGTCTTCGCACATTTTAATTGCAATAGTACGATATGCGAGTTTTTTTACTCGTATCGGGTCTATCTGTTGACTCATGAATTCAGCAAAAACGGCTAACCCTTCCTGATAAATAGTTGTTTTCGGGGTACCCTTCGAGAGGAATTTAAGGGTAGGCTGCAAGGCGCCGTTCAGCGTTGTGGCAATATGCACTTCCCCTTCGTGGCGGACGAGCTGCTCGATCTGTCTATGGGTGTAAGTTGCGCTCTTTTTTAGTTTAATATAATCCGCTCCGGCTGCGGCATCTGCGGTGAGCCTGTTAGAGATAATTACCTTTATTTTTCTTTTTGGGAAGAGTTCTCTTAGTTCATCTGAAAGCAGTGTTCTCGCGGCGAGCGCGTTCAATTTAGGAACATCCTTTTCCGAGTCGTATGGAGGAGTGAATCCTTCGAATGCGTCATTGATGTGCATTGCCAAATCATAGATGGATACTTTCCCGCCAACGAACTGTTGTCCGGGATATCCATATAGCTCCTTGGAATAGCGATAAAAATCAGCCGTTCCTATTGATTCGAGCATTTTGATCGTCAACAGATACTCTTCACAGGCATTCCAAATAAGTTTTTCCACCGGTACTGAGCTATCAAGTTTTGACTGAATCTCGAGAAACATAGTTCTTCTCTGATCTGTGTTCCACCTGAGGGGAGGATATTCATATTTTGGCAGCCGTTTTTTCCTGCGGGAAAGAAAGCGTTTTTTGACATGGTCAGGAATATGGATAGAAGAAAGTATGCGGATCGGCTTTTGAGCTTTTACAAGCGCCATACTCATCTTCCGAAGGAAATACTTATACGATTTTTTTTTCATTAATAGCTGATACCGAGTTTACGAGGTGAGATGAAAATGGTCCGGTTATTTCCCCCAGAATTCATCAAGAACTTTCTTACGCTGCCGCTGCTTTTTCAATCCTTTCTTGATTTGTGAACTGAATTTTCCATCTACATCGAGTTCAAGCGCTTTTTCGTAGAACGATAATATATTATCAAAGTCCTTGTCGTCTTTTTTTAGATAGCCAAGAGCTTGGTAATAGTTTGCTTCGGCAGATAGAGGGTTTACTGCGGCGGCTTTTCCAAATTCGACAA
Organism: Fidelibacterota bacterium MT.SAG.3; assembly: GCA_004402895.1. Classification (GTDB taxonomy): domain Bacteria; phylum Fidelibacterota; class SORT01; order SORT01; family SORT01; genus SORT01. The sequence goes on from SORT01000001.1 coordinate 84,507, forward strand.
TGGCATCCCATATTTGCCACCGGCTCCCTTTTTTATATAGGAAGAGACCATTGGACATATAGGAATAATACTTAATATCGTTATCGTCTCTATTGTTCATTATCGCCTTATCCATATGTTTTTTTGCCGAAGAGTATTGACCTTTATCGTACGCTTTCTTCCCCTTCGTAAAAGCAGTTGAAGCGATTTTCTTTCGCTTCTCGATCTGTGTGCGACTCTTATTTACTTCTTCCTTAGGCCCGGAAACTTTGTCAAGGAGTCCCTCCGCTTTGCTCAGTTGACCGAATTTTATCAAAGCATTCGCCAGTCCCAATGAAGATTCCGAGTCGGATTCATCTAATTTATGCGCTCTATCATAAAGGGAGATCGCCTCTTCAATTTTTCCTGCTGCCAATTTTTGTTTCCCGTCGTCAGCAAAATATCGCTGCAGCGCGGAGGCGGCGTCTTTGTTATTCGGAGCAAGTTTATTTGCGATCTTGAACTCTTCAAATGCAGAAGAGGATTTCCCCTGCGCTTGAAGCGTTTTCCCAAGTAAGAGGTGAGCATCGGCATTTTCGGGTGTGTTTTCAATGATGGTGTTCAAAGATTTTACGGCTGCTTTGTATTCACCGGAATCATACAACAAGTTTACCTCCTTTAAGACTCCGCTTGCACATGAGAGGAATAGTAAAGAGATAAGTGAGAGTGAAATTTTGATACTATTATTCAATTATTGGCTCCGTTAATGAATTAAAATGAAAGGGCAGGCACGAATGCCTGCCGCTAATTTCCAAATATGTAAATTTGGTAAGATCTATAGGACGCGATGGACGACCAGACCTACCATCAATATCAGTGTGACAATGATAGCGGCTACTCCATAGTTGCCATTCTTAATTTCCTGCCATTCGTCAATATCTTTAGAGAGCCAGTTGAAGACCATAAGCGCCAGCCCAACTCCGAATGCGAAACCGACTGATGCCACGACAGCCCAAATCAATGACCAAAAATATCCGGCTAATCTTGTCATTAAGTCTATTTCCATTTAAAACCTCCTTATTATTTTAATACCAGCTCACCTTCGAGCTTACAAATTGGTTTGTACTAATCTTCTTGTTCAACAGAGATAAGATGTCTTTAGTCTTCGCGGAGATCAGTATTCTCTCATCGTCTTTCCTGGATATAGTGAGAGAGATGTTGACTCCATCGACGTTTTCGTTTGTCCTTTGAATCGCAATGCCTGAAGCATAAAATCCTACGAGCATGACCCGGTCGATGTCCGTTCTTCTGGATTCAAGTGTAAGCATGAAGTGACGCTTTTCGCCCTCTTGAACAAATTTCATATGATCGTAAGATACATGAAGACCCTGTGTTCTGAAGACTTTTTGAACATTGTTAAAGAACGCAAATTCGTTCGCCTGGGTTGCATTTGAGAAGAGAAGTACAAGCAGCAATATGCTTAAGTTTATCAGCCGCTTATTTTTCAAAATGACTCCTCGTTAAGTATGAAGTTTTACTAAAATCAAAAGTATTAACGGAAAAAATCCATTTCAACTTCCGCTAATGATACGCCTCCGCTTGTGATAAGTCAAGTATATTTTAATCATATTATAGCAATCATTTGCCAATAAGAATATGGCTGATTAACTTCATAGATATGTTAATTATTTTTATAGATTCATGAATAGATATAAGAACACACTGACTGTTCTAATAACCCTCATCATTTTATCTGGCTGTGCAGGAATGAAGCCGTCTCCAAAGTATACCTCGGATAAGTCTGGAAGCAGAAAATCTTCTCCTGTTGCGAACAGAAAATCAAAAAATATGCCTCCCTTGTCTGTAGCAACAAGACTCAGCTCCCCGATAAAATTATCTATGCTCAATTCGATAAACAGGTATAAAGGAGTTCCGTACAAGTGGGGAGGCGACACGATGAAAGGAATGGACTGCTCCGGATTCACAATGAAAGTGTATGGAGAATCGGCAAATAAGACTATTCCGCATCACGCTGCTTCGCAATATAAATTAGGAACTAAGGTAAGTAGAAAGAGACTCAAGTTCGGCGATCTTGTATTTTTCAGGGACATAGAGTCAAAGGGCGTCAGTCATGTGGGCATATACATCGGCAATGAAGAATTTGTCCACGCAAGTCTCTCGAAGGGCGTCGTAACATCCTCCATGAAACAGCCTTATTACGCTAAACGGTATGTTTCTGCACGACGATTATTACGATAATTGAGCGCGAGTCAGGGCTTGATTCGCAGACACTCCTGACCACCTCGAAATAATATATAAACCCTTTAAATCCCTATAGGGTGCCAGGTGGTTTTTATCTCCTGTGTATCTAGAATTTGATAGGGATCCTGAGCTTTTTCTTTCGTCCAATCTCTCGTGTTTATGATGTGCGGACGTTTGACGTTCAGAGAGCTGTTTTCCATGATCCTTTTACTCTCTTTTTTATCATCACCGCAATAAATGACAGCGTTCACATCCATATGTGTGCTGAAATTATCCAATAACTCAGAGCGAATCCCCGTCAGCATGTTCACGACTCCGCCGGGGAGATCGGAAGAGTGCAGTACCTCGGAAAAGGAGACAGCACAAAGGGGTTTGGAATGAGACGCAAGAACTACACAACTGTTTCCGCCTGCGATAACAGGAGCAATAACTGAAATCAGTCCCAATAGCCCGCTCTCTTCCGGCGCGATCACAGCAACTACTCCGGTCGGCTCCGGAACAGAAAAATTGAAATGCGGTGACGCCACGGGATTGACAGAGCTGAAGATCTGTATATACTTATCAGTCCATCCGGCGTAGTAAATAAGCCGGTCGATCGAGATGTTGACCTCTTTTTCTGCCTTCGTAGTGGAATCGCCTTGAACTTTCAGTTCTGAAACGAACTGTTCTCGTCTGCCTTCAAGCATTTCAGCGATCCTGTAAAGTATTTGCCCTCTGTTGTATGCCGTTCGTCCGGACCATTCGGGAAAAGCTTTTCTCGCGGCAACTACCGAATTCCTGAAATCTTTTCTCGAACCCCGGCATATATTTGCGATCGGTTTTTTATCTTTCCCTTCTAACAGATAATATCGTCCCGACTCGGTCCGCGGGAATTTTCCACCGATGTAGATCTTATACGTTTTTAATACATCCAGTCGTTTCTTCATCAGATCAATTCCACATAGGGGAGAAGACCGTGAAGCCCGCCTTCTCTGCCCATACCACTCTCTTTATAGCCGCCGAAGGGTGAAGTGGGATCGAATTTATTGAATGTGTTAGCCCAGATGATGCCGGCGTTAATCTGTTTCGTAACCTTGAATATCTTTGAGCCTTTATCTGTCCAAACTCCTCCCGAAAGTCCATATGGAGTGTTATTCGCCTTTTCGATCGCCTCATCCACTGTTCTGAATGTTTGTATGGCGAGAACGGGACCGAATATCTCTTCCTGCACAATACGATGCGATTGCGAGACTTCCGTGAACAATGTCGGTTTGAACCAATAACCGGAATTCGGCAGCGTGCAGTTCGGTTGATAAACTGTGCCGCCCTCATCAATACCGGCTGAGACAAGTTCGTTTATTCTTTTTAATTGGGCTTTCGAATTGATAGCTCCGATATCCGTGTTTTTTATCAAGCGGGTCACCGATGATGAGAGTTTCCATTCTGTTTTTCAATTTGTGTACTACCTCGTCTGCGATCCCTTCCTGAATCAGAAGCCGTGATCCGGCGCAGCAAACATGACCCTGATTGAAAAATATGGCATTTATGATACCTTCCACCGCTTGATCGATGTCTGCCTCTTCAAAGATGATATTGGCTGCTTTACCACCGAGTTCTAATGAGTATTTCTTCCCCGTTCCGGCAAGAGTTTTTTGAATATATTTACCTACGACAGTCGAGCCTGTGAACGCTATCTTGTCAAGACCGGGATGATTAACGATCGCTCTTCCGGTTTCACCTGCGCCCGTGATTATGTTCACGACACCCGGCGGAAGATCCGCCTCTTGAATTATCTCCGCCAATTTCATCGCCGTCAACGGAGTGGTTTCCGCAGGTTTGAGAACGACTGTATTCCCTGTCGCTAACGCCGGGGCAATTTTCCATGCCGCCATTAGAAGCGGGAAGTTCCACGGGATTATCTGACCGGCAACGCCCAACGGTTTTGTTTTTCTACCGGGGAAGGCGTATTCGAGTTTATCAGCCCATCCGGCGTAATAGAAGAAGTGCGCCGCGGAGAGGGGAATGTCAATATCTCGCGATTCCCTGATCGGTTTTCCGCCGTCAAGAGATTCAATGACCGATAGCTCCCTTGAACGTTCCTGCATTATCCTTGCGATCCGGAAGATATACTTCGAGCGTTCCTTTGCGGGCATTTTTGACCAATATTTATTGTAGGCTGTCCGGGCGGCTCTTACCGCATTGTCAACATCAGCCTTGGATGCCTCGGCGACTTTAGCGATCTTTTTCCCTGTAGCGGGATTTTCCGTCCGGAAATACTTCCCGTTTTTGGGAGCTACAAACTCCCCATTGATAAACAGATCATACTTATCATCCAACTTGATATGATCAGTGCTTTCCGGTGCGGGAGAATATTCCCAAACTGAGTTAAAATCTAATATTTTTTCCGTTGTAGCCATCGATTTAATCCTTAGAGAAATAATTTGCAGACTGATATACGCCTTCGGTTTGTTTCAAAATCTGCATAAGCAGGTCGTTTGCGAGTGAGCTTGCTCCAAACCTGAACAGATCGGGAGTCAACCAATCGACTCCGAGAGTTTCTTTTACCAAAACAAGATATTGTATGGCTGTCTTAGCATTGCTGATTCCGCCTGCCGCTTTCAGACCGACCTTTTTTCCTGTCTTGAAGTAGTGGTCCCTTATCGCTTGCATCATAACCAAAGCTACAGGCTGCGTCGAAGCAGGTTGAATCTTGCCTGTGGAAGTTTTGATGAAATCGGCTCCGGCTCCGATAGCAATGTCACTTGCAAGCCGAACATTATCAAGAGTATTGAGTTCTCCCGTTTCAAGAATGACTTTCAGATGAGCTTCTCCGCACGCCTCCTTAACCGATGCGATCTCGTCGAAGACAAATTTATATTTTCCTCTTAGAAATGCTCCACGTGATATGACCATGTCTACTTCGTCAGCGCCCATTCGCACTACACGCCGAACTTCGCTGAGCTTTGTTTGGAGAGATGTCATTCCGCTTGGAAATGCGGTTGCGACAGAGGCTACCTTGACGTTTGATCCACTTAAGCATTCAACTGCTGTCGGTACCATAGGCGGATATACGCAGATAGCGGCGACATGAGGCAGATCAGGGAATGAATCATGGAGGTGAAGCGCCTTATTACAAAGTTGGCGAACCTTTCCCTTGCTGTCCTTACCTTCCAATGTAGTGAGGTCTATCATACTCAAAGCTAACTTGAGAGCCGAGATCTTAGATTTTTTCTTGATACTCCGTTTATTGAGTCTTGCGACTCTTTCCTCGATCCCTATCTGATCAACAGGAGGAGGATTTATAAAATCCGAAAGAACCATGCGTCCATTATTGCTCATATTTGATTTAAGCCGTTCCCGTTAAGTACTATTCAACAGTTAACTAAAATAATATCTTGCTGTTAAGGTAAAAACTAACCTAATTACATGTGAAATTCAAGGGTTGGTAATGAAAAATAGAGCATTAATCTTTGATCCATCTTATTAAAAGAGGGACGAGATTAATTTATCGGTTAAGGAGCAGGAAGTCATAAAGATAGGTCAATGCGAGGCAACTCCAAAATTGCAACAATTTAACCGAGAAAGCGTATCTAAATAAAGTTTACAACAGATGAAATTTGGTAACTGTACTATTATGAGGAAAAATTGAAAAATATGTACAAAACGCTGGGAATTATTCTTTTACTATCATCGTTATTGCTTGCGGCATGCAGCGGAAAACATGCCGAGGGGGAGAGCAAGGAGTCCTCAAGCGATTCCACTTCAACTGATAGTTCCAAAAAAGATTCTGCAAAATTAGCTAAAGCTAAGGAAGAAGAAGACCTTGATCTGGTTCCTGTCGAGATATTCGAGGCATGGCGGGGAAAGATTTCCTCATATATAATTTTGAGTTCTACGATTGAAACGGAACAATATGTGGACGTTTATCCTTATCTGACCGGAATTGTGGCGGTTCTTCTTGCCGAAGAAGGCGACAATTTGAAGAAGGGAGAGCCGTTATTACGACTCGATGCGGAGGAATACCGGCTTAGGGAGGCGAGGGCGCTAACCGAGTATAAAACCCTGCAAGGAGAGTTCAAGAGGATTCAAGCACAGTTTGATAAGGATCTGATGAGCAGGGAGGAATACGGCAAAGCCAAGCTCGTCCTGGAACAGACAAAATTAAGTTGGCAGGAAGCTAAATTGAATCTTGACAGAACGACTGTCCGGACACCGATTGACGGAGTTGTCTCTCTACGGAATGTAAGACAGGGCGACAGAGTCATGCCGAGCACGCATATATATTCTGTAGTAAATCTTGAGGATATCATCGCAACGGTTCACGTTCCTGAAAAGGAACTCTCATCCATCAAAATCGGTCAACTTACGTATTTGACATCAGATTACTTAGGGGATGAAAAGTTTGAAGGCTATGTGAAGCGGATTTCGCCAATCGTCAATCCCGCAACCGGTACATTCAAGGTTACCATAGGACTTGAAGGAGAATATAAAGATCTTCGCCCCGGTATGTTCATAAACACGTACATCGTGACCATGACAAACGATGATGCGCTGCTCCTGGATAAAGATGCCATAGTTTACGACAGTGATCAGCGGTTCGTGTTTGTGGTCAAAGATTCGTTGGCATTTAAAGTACCTATTGAAGTCGGATTTGAAGATGCTTCATACATAGAGGTATTGGAAGGTGTCAGTGACTCCGACAAAATCATAATTGTCGGTCAGAACGGATTGAGAGACAAGACGAAAGTCAAGGTCGTCAAAGAGCGTAAGATCTCCTAAGAATAAGTTTCGTATTTCTATATATGAGGTGTTTTATTGAATGAGTCAGGTAATTCGGGTGATAAATTAAACACAATCTTTAATATTACCACAACCCGGCCGGTAGCCATCACCATGATCTCGTTAGCAGTAGTCGTTTTCGGTTTCGTTTCATATCAGCAACTCGCTCTGAATTTAATGCCCGATATAACATATCCGACACTGACAGTGAGAACAGAATACTCAGGAGCAGCTCCTGAGGAAGTAGAAACCACGATATCACGGCCGGCAGAACAGGCTCTTGGTGTTGTGAATAATCTCGTAAAGCTTACGAGCATATCAAAATCAGGGGTGTCCGATGTTGTTTTGGAGTTCGGATGGGACACGGATATGAATGTCGCTACTCAGGATATCAGGGAGAAACTTGATCAGATCAGATTTCCCGACGGAGTTGACCGACCTCTTATACTGAGATATGATCCTTCACTCGATCCGATAATGAGAGTCGGACTCGCGGGAGGTGATAACCTATTTACGCTTCGGTTATTTGCTGAAGAGGATATAAAACGTGAACTCGAGACGATTCCGGGAGTTGCAGCCGTAAAAATTAAAGGCGGATTGGAAAGGGAAATACGAGTTGAGATCGACGAGTCAAAGCTCACACTTCGCAGTCTGAACATCAGGACAATAAATAACCTTATCGCTCAGGAAAATATCAATCTTGCGGGAGGAAACCTCAAAGAAGGTCAGACAGAATATCTTGTCAGAACTCTTAATGAATTTAAAAACATAGATGAAATATCCAATCTCGTCGTTTCAAGAATAGGAAACGTAGATGTTCGGATCAAAGACCTCGGAATAGTTTATGAAACTCATAAGGATCGGGAAGTAATTACGCGGATCGGGGGCAAAGAGAGCGTTGAACTTGAGATTTACAAGGAAGCGGACGCAAATATAGTCGCTGTGGCGGGAAGGGTAAGGGACCGGTTATACGGCACTCCAGCTCAACAAGAATTTGTCCTGGAAATGAAAGAGAAAGAAAAAAAGAAGAAAGAAGAAGAAGCGAAGAGGAGACAAGACAGAAAAGATGGAAAATTAGTCGCTTCGGTGGATGAGCGTAAGAAAAAGAAGGAAGAGAAGAAACCTGATAAAAAAGGGAAAAAGGAGAAGAAAAGAGGAGGAAGAAGAGGTGGCGGCGACCGCACGGCGATGAGGAAGGCAGCCATGACCGATTTCATTGCTAATGAAATGCCGAAAGGCGTGAAGATGAGCACTCTCAGCGACCAATCTATCTTCATAAAAAGCGCTATCGATGAAGTGATGAATACCGCAATATTAGGAGCGTTTCTCGCGGTCATAGTCTTATTCGTATTTTTGCGGAAAGTGTCTACAACTCTGATAATCGCAATTGCGATTCCTCTTTCTATTGTAGCCACTTTCGCCCCAATGCATATATTCAATGTTTCGCTTAATATCATGTCTTTAGGAGGACTCGCTCTCGGAGTAGGAATGCTTGTGGATAACTCCATTGTCGTGCTTGAAAGCATATTCCGATGCAGGGAGGAGGGGGATGGACTCATGGATTCCGCGGTAAGGGGGGTTAAAGAGGTCGGTACCGCTGTTTTTGCGTCTACGCTGACGACAATAGCCGTGTTCTTCCCGATAGTTTTTGTAGAAGGTATAGCCGGTCAGATTTTTGGTGATCTCTCTCTGACAGTAGTGTTCTCCTTGTTAGCCTCCGTAGCTGTAGCGCTGTTCTTGATTCCTATGCTTGCTTCGAGAAGACTGGATATGTCTAAATCAGGTTTATCATTCGATAAGATAAAAAAAATAGATTTTATGCAGCTGAAAGCCATAAATAATTTAAAAGAACTCTCTGATAACGACACTCTTTCAAAAGTTGAAAAAGCCTATACTTATATCCTCTACATGTTGAAATTGACAGGTGAATTTCTATTCAAGACGGCGATGATGGCGTCAACAATACTACTGCTAATTTTAAAAATACTGATGATCATTCTGTTCACACTGACGGCTCCACTGATAATGCTCGTATCAATTTTTACCGATCGGCTCAAAGGTTTCAAAGGTTGGTTCCTCGCTTGGGCTGAAAGAGACAGTTTTTTCGGTCTTGTGTACACCAGAAAAATTTGGGAAGAGTTGCTTCGGTTCACCATTCCCGGAGAGCTGATGACGGCAGTGAGAGAGTATTTTGGGAAGTTCGGAAAGAGATCTGTTTATACGGGAGAATCATGGAAATTATGGACCGGGAGGATTTTGAGAGGTCTATTCACGCCGGTGGTGATCGTTTACCATATTATTAGATTTTTTATCAGCATCATTGGGTCATTGATAGGACGGATGGGTGTGGCATTGATGAATTTCGTCACACTATTGGCGATATTCCTCGGGTCATTGGCCGGCATAATTTTAATGCCTATAGTGATGCCGTTTGTGAATCTGTTTGAGGTAGGATTCGATAAGGTAAATGTTGTATATCCGAAAGCCATCAGGTGGTCGCTCAATAACAGCGGTACGGTCATAGGCACCTCAGCGGGTCTGTTTTTATTCGCCTGGTTCATTCTCATGCCATCACTCGGGAGCGAATTGATCCCTGAAGTTCATCAGGGCGAATTCAACGTTGATGTCTATCTGCCTGTAGGAACACGGCTCGAAGAGACGGACAAGGCGCTCAAATTGGTAGAAAGCAAGATAAGAGGCTATGAGATGATCTCCGACCTGGCAACGGTTGTCGGAGCGGAAAAATCTGCTAATTTGAAGAGTGACGAGGGAGAGCATACGGGGAAGGTTACGGTTAGGATGGGAGCTGAATATTTAGGGTCGGAATATGAAACAGAGCTCATTCGAAATATAAGGAGGGATCTCTCTCAGATACCGGGAATTGTGACTAAAATATCCCGCCCCGCTTTGTTCAGCTTTAAAACACCTGTGGAGGTGGAAGTGCAGGGGTATGACTTACTGATTCTTAAACGAATGGCTTCCCTTGTAGAGGCTAAGCTAAACGAAGTGCCGGGACTGACAGACGTAAAATCAAATATACAAACCGGTAATCCTGAAGTGCAGATAATTTATGACCGAAGATTATTGGCTAAATACGGGTTGAATATTTTCGATGTTGCAAATATAGTTAAAAATAAGGTGAAGGGCGAAGTAGCCTCCCAATTTAAGGAAGAGGACAGGCGAATAGATATTCTGGTCCGTATCAGTGAGTCAGACAAGGAAAGCATTGATGATCTGAAACGTTTGGTTGTGAATCCGGGAAGCCCCATTCCTATTCACCTTGCTTCTGTAGCTAATATCAAAGTTGGAGAAGGACCGAGCGAAATACGCCGCGTGGACCAGCAGCGTGTAGCGCTGATAACCGCAAACACGACAGGAATCGATCTTGGTTCGGCAATGGTGAGCATCTCGGATGCGTTGGACGATATAAACTGGCCTCGTGGATTCAGCTATGCTCTCAGCGGTCAGAACAAAGAGATGGAAACTTCAATGAACAGTCTGATCTTTGCTCTGATTCTCGCGGTGTTTTTGGTGTACGTGGTAATGGCTTCGCAATTTGAATCTCTGATCCACCCATTTGTGATAATGTTCACGATACCGTTGGCATTGATAGGAGTAATGTTGGTTCTTTGGATTCTTTCGATACCGCTTAGTGTGGTCGTATTTCTCGGGCTGATTATGTTAGCTGGAATTGTAGTGAATAACGCAATAGTTCTTGTCGATTATATCAATCATTTAAGAGCGAAAGGGATGAATAAGATAGATGCGATAGTCACGGCGGGGAGCGTAAGACTACGTCCGATTCTAATGACTACGGCGACAACCGTTCTTGGATTATTACCGATGGCGCTTGGATTAGGGGAAGGCGCCGAGATTCGGACTCCTATGGCTATCACCGTGGTTGCCGGGTTAATAAGCTCGACAGTTTTAACACTGCTCGTGATCCCAACCGTCTACGCGATCGTAGACAGAAAAGATTAGAAATTATGGAACTCAACTTAGAGGACAAATCATGAATATGAAAGAATCTTTACTTCCGAAATTTTCAGTTCATAGACCGGTTACGGTCGTCATGACTCTTTTCGCCATACTCGTAGTAGGTTATATAGCGTATACTCAAATTGAGACGGAGCTGTTTCCCAAGGGGTTTGTCCCGCCGTATCTGGGTGTTTGGATACCATATAGAGAAGCCAATCCAAAAGAGGTGGAAGACCAGATCGCCCGGCCATCTGAAGAGATGCTTCAAACCGTAAGCGGAGTAAAGCATATCAGCTCGTACAGCCATTCAAACGGGTGTTGGGTATGGCTCGAATTTTCCAACGATACCGATATGGATGTAGCGTACATGCTTGTCCGAGAGAGGATGGACAGGCTATTAGCGACAGAGCTTCCTGATGACATCGAGGACGTTTATATTCGGAAATTCAGAAATGATGATGATCCGATAGTATGGTTCGGACTCACGATTCCCGAGGAAATGGATGATCCGTTTTTTATTGTTGATTACTACGTCAAGAGAACATTGGAGCAGATTGACGGTGTGGCTAATGTCGAGATGTGGGGCGCATCGGAGAAGATAATTCAAATTCTCGTCAATCAGGATAAGGTAAAAGCGCATAAAATTAACGTTTATCAGTTAATTCAGAATCTTCGCAGGGATAATTTTTCGCTCTCAAGCGGCTACGTATATGATGGAAATAGGAAGATATACGTCAGATCGGACGGTAAATACAGAAACATTGATGATGTAAGGAATATACGGATAAAGGGCGAAAATCTGTATTTAAAGGACATAGCCGAGATAGTTTACGATGAACCGCGGCAGCGGAGATGGGTTCAACGCATTGACGGAAAAAAAGCCATAAGTATTGGTGTTTTTAAGGAATCGATGGCGAATACCGTCGGGCTGTCAAATGAAATACTTGCGAAACTCGATGAGCTCTCGAAACATGAAAAGTTGAAGGGGATGACTTTCAATGTATTCTTCAATCAAGGCGGTTTCATTTCACAGTCGGTCGATAATTTGGTAAATGCCGGATTATGGGGAGGATTATTCGCATTTTCCATTTTATACTTTTTCCTTAGAAGATTCAAAATGGCGTTCATCATTAATTTAGCCATTCCACTTTCACTTCTGATGACAGTGACCGTTTTGTATTTTATGGGGTGGACGATGAACATGATGACCATGATGGGGCTGATGCTTAGCGTCGGTCTTGTTGTGGATAATTCTATCGTTATCGTGGAGAATATTTACCGGCTGAGAAACAAGGGAATGAGCAGAGAGGAATCATCGGTCAAAGGAGCCAGCGAAGTCTCCCTCGCCATCACTATGGCTACACTCACAACTGTAGTAGTCTTCCTCCCATTGATCCTGATGAATGATGACATAGGTTTCGCTTTTTATATGTTAAGGATCGGGCTCCCGGTGATCGTAGCTCTGATAGCTTCGCTTTTTGTTGCATTGGTCATCATACCGCTTGCCACAACCCGGTTAGTATCCAAAAAACAGACTAAAAGATCAGGTCTGATCGAGTGGGGTACGAATGCATACGACAGGATACTAAAGTGGACGCTGCTTCATCGGTTAGAAACTACTATAATCGTATTAGCATTGATGCTCAGCATGCAGATACCGATGAGCGGGGTAAAACAAGGCGATCAGGGCGGGGGAAATATAAATGATGTAAGATTGCTGTTGGATATGCCGGAGCATTATACGATGGATGATGCAAAGGCTCTCGTAGATACGATCGAGGGTTATGTAAATAAGATGAACGCAGTTTACAATGTGAAGACGGTCAATTCAAGGTACTCGAACAACTGGGGAAGGGTTCGTGTATTTTTGAATCCTCCGAAGGAAACGCAATGGTGGCAGGTTGTTTGGAAAAACATCAGTAATTCAATCGGTCTCTCGAATGATTCTGTAATGACGAGAAATGAAGTACTTGAAGATCTAAAAGAGAATGTTCCAAAATATCCCGGTGTGAAAATCCGTACCTCATGGAGAGATGATTCGGGCGGCGGCTCGGTATCTATACTGCTTCAAGGTGATGATACTCAGACATTAGTGGAACTTTCGGAAGAGGTCGAACGGCGCATCAGCAGGATCCCGGAGATAATCAGTGTTGAAACCGACCGTGACAAAGGCGCTTCGGAAATTCAGCTTTTTATTAAACGTGACCAAGCCGCAAAATACGGGATCAACCCACGCGTTATCTCAGGGCAGATCTCATACGCTCTTCGGGGTATAGAACTCCCGGAATTCCAATCGACCGAAAGGGAGATCGATGTCAGAGTGCAATATGCTGAAGAGGACATGGAGAACTTTGAGCAGCTGAAGAGTATGACATTTCTAACGAGCTCGGGTCAGGAAATTCCACTCTCTTCGCTTGTGGATTTCCGAATTGTAAAGGGTATGGGAGAAATTCACCGGAGAGATGGCAAAACAACACTTGAGATCAATGGATTTACTACAGAAGATGATATACAAATGGTTCATAAGAAGATCACTAAAGCGTTAGCAAGTTTTGAAATGCCTCGCGGCTACACGTGGTCATTGGGTAATCGTTTTATGAGGATGCAGGAGACTAACAGCTCGCAAAAGTTTGCGGTTATTCTTGCAATAACATTCGTATTCCTCCTCATGGGAGTACTTTTTGAGTCGTTCATTTTACCCCTTTCGGTTCTTATATCAATTCCGCTCTCATTCTTCGGAGCTTACTGGTTGCTTTACATCACGGGAACACCGTTCGATCTTATGGCGGGGATAGGATTGATCATTCTGATAGGGATCGTCGTTAATAATGCGATTGTCTTGATCGATATGATAAACAGGTTGCGAAAAGATGGATTATCACGGAGTGAGGCGATCATCGAAGCGGGGCATCATCGCTTCCGTCCAATTCTCATGACGGCGTTTACAACAATATTCGGATTGATCCCGATGGCGGTTGGGAATGCCAGTCTTATAGGAATGCCCTACGCTCCTCTCGGAAGAGTGATGATAGGCGGATTACTATCCTCAACAGCTCTAACGCTTGTAGCAGTACCGCTTTTCTATACGTTCTTTGATGACCTGAGAAATATCTGGAGTAAAGTTCAGGTATTGGCGTTTGGGAGAGGTAAATCCTGATCGACAGGGGATAAGCTCAAACCATCACCTTGACGTCATAGCGAGGAGCGGAGCAATGTGGCAGCCGAAGACAGGCGTAAGCCAATCTCTTAAATAGCGATTGAGGAAAGATTTGAGATTGCTCCGAGGGAGTTCCTTCGGAACTTCATCCATTTGTTGGTGGATTCGCAATAGACAGCAATGTGCGAGTCAGGAAAAAGAAAGAGTGTCTTTGACACCCTGACCGCCAGAGAAGAAACCGTTAAATTAAAAGTGTGTTGAAAAAGCCCTCGAAAAATTTGAGGGCTTTAATATTATTGCTTTATTTACTTCTGATTCTATATAGCCTATATTCTTAATCACGATTTTAAAAAGGATAGCCGTTTGAAAAAGAATGACATATTAGATGTGACGATAGAATCTCTCGCCTTCGGTGGAAAGGGATTGTTGAAGATCGACGGTAAAGCATTGTTCGTACGGAATTCGCTGCCCGGAGAAAAATTACGGGTAAAAGTAATTAAAAGTCGCTCGGGTTTTGCCGAAGCGATCCCGTTACAAACTTTGACACGGTCGAAATATTATGTGGAGCCGGAATGTTCGCATTTCAAGTATTGTGGAGGTTGCACACTCCAAAACTTAAAATACGAAGAGCAGCTTGTTCAAAAAGAAAGGCAGATAAAGGAGACGATTGAGCATCTTGGCGGATATAAAAATATCCAGATGGAACCAATTGTGCCGGCGCCTGATGTGTTTTATTATCGCAATAAAATGGAATTTTCGTTTTCTAATAAGCGGTGGCTTACTGAAGAAGATGAACATAAGCCGAAAGATTTTGCTCTCGGATTGCACGTGCCGGGAAACTTTGAAAAAGTACTCGATATTGATAATTGTCACCTCCAATCAGAGTTATCCAACAGGATCTTGAATAGCGTTAAAGAATCAACTCAATCAGAGAAGCTTAAAGCGTATGACGTAAGGAACCATAACGGTTATTTGAGATATTTGGTTATCAGGCAATCAGCGAATATGGACGATCTATTGGTGAATATTGTAACAAAACATAATGAGCCGAATAAATTAAAAAAAGTAGTGGAAAAACTTCTCAAAGATTGTCCTGAAGTCACTTGCGTCGTAAATGTGATAAACGAAGGCGTTGCTTCGATCGCTTACGGCTCAAAGATCAACCTTCTGTACGGTGACGGTAATCTACACGAACGTATTGCAGACGTAAACCTTGAGATTGGTCCGCAGGAATTTTTGCAAACTAATACAAAAGCGGCAGAGTTATTATACGCTAAAATATTAGATTATGCCGACTTCTCGAAAGACGATGATGTTTTTGACCTCTTTAGCGGTGTCGGATCGATATCGTTGTACATCGCTCCTCATGTAAGGAGCGTAATAGGATTCGAGCTGCTGCCCGAAGCGGTGGATAGCGCCGGAAGAAACGCGGCATCTAACGGGATTTTAAATTGTAAATTCATCTCGGGAGATATGAGAGAATTATTCAGGGACCTCGATTTTGTGAAAAAAGTTCATGGCATCCCCGACGTTATTGTTCTTGATCCTCCAAGAGGCGGGTTACATCCGAGTATTCCGAAAAGAATTTCTCAATTGAAGCCTTCAAAAGTGATATATGTATCTTGTAATCCGGCATCATTCGCTCGAGATCTGAAAATATTTGCGGAGAGAGATTTCAAACTAAAAAAATTACAAGCATTTGACTTATTCCCTCATACTCCGCATGCTGAATTAGTTTCACTTTTGGAACATGAACAAAAGTGATAGGAAAATTGTTGACATTACACGCTTGTAGCTATATTATCATCAATTAAGGCTGAAATCATTCTTTTGAAAATATTGGGTAAAATAAGATTGGGATTAAAGATTTTAACCGAGGGTATGGTACACAAAGTATTCCTCGCCATATTCCTCGTGATGACTGTCGGTGCATCGGTTGTGTTTTTTTTTGAAAAAGGTCAAAGCGCAGAACATTTTGAGACTATATTCGATTCAATCTGGTGGGCTTTGGTTACCATGACGACCGTTGGCTACGGGGATATGGTTCCGGTTACGATTGGAGGCAGGATAGTGGGCGCATTCATTATGTTTTCGGGCGTTGCGCTTGTTTCAATGTTTACTGCTACGATCTCTTCAATTTATGTAGCGAGAAAAATACGAGAGGGAAAAGGATTGGAAAAAATTAATTTTGAAGGTCATATTGTCATTTGCGGCTGGAACGAATATTCAGAAGCTTTGTTAGAATCTTTGCTGTCGCTAAGTAACACCGATAATTTGAAGATAGTACTTATAAATGAGCTTTCCGAGGATGATATAAACAACGTCATGTTCAAGCATAAAAAGTTAGAGATAAAATATGTGAGAGGAGATTTCACCAGCGAAAATATACTTGATCTCGCGAATGTGCGCGAAGCACAGACAGTTCTTGTCACGCCCGATAACAGTACACTGTCAACGAGTGAACCGGATGAACGGACGCTTCTCACGACTCTGACTCTCAAGGCAATGAATCCGTCTGTCAAGGTATATGCCCATATACTTAACCAGGCGTCAAAAGGGCATCTAAGGCGGGCAAATGTAGACGATATAATTATTCGGGATGAATTCACCGGTTTTTTTCTAGCTTCCCATGTGGCTAACCCCGGCATACCTCAGGCGTTTTCCGAACTTTTGAACTACAGCGTGAGAATGAATCTTCAAAGGATTGAAATTCCTGCGAACAAGGTGGGGAATACTTTCGGAGAGTTATCAGATTATTTCAAGGATGCCGGCAATGGAATACTCATAGGCATCACATCTGAAAGAGAAGCTGTTAAAATATCCGATGTGCTAACTTCCGATGCCTCCTCTCTTGATCAATTTATTGAACGGAAGTTTGCGGAATCAGGTATAAATCTTGAAGACGAAAAAGGACATCGAGTGGAAATTAACCCACCTAATAGTCTGATAATCGCAAGCAATGACGTTGCTTTAATAATAGGTGAAAATCAAAATTAAATTATGATTGATAAAACTAAAATAGTAGATTTCGCAATATTCAAGGATCTTAATGACGCGCAGCTCAACGAAGTTTGCAAGAAACTTGTTGAACGCAGTTATGAAGAAAATGAGACTATCTTTTCGGAAGGCGATGTCGGAACTTCGCTCTTTCTATTATTGGAGGGGGAGGTTGAGATCACACAGGCGCTTACTTTGAAAATAAATAATTCTGAAATAGACAATCGCGAAAAATCTCTCATCAGGCTTAACGCAGATGTAAAGACCTTTTTCGGAGAGGTCGGCTTAATAGAAAAGGACGGCGTCAGGACTGCTACAGTTCGCACTACTTCAAACTCTTTGATCACCAGGCTGTCCAAAAAGGATTTTAAGGAATTAATGGAAAATGACCCCGTTCTCGGCACAATTCTTCTTAGCAATATTGCGGAAGTTCTTTGTCAGAGACTTCGCACTACGAACGCAAATGTATTAAAAATAACTACTGCCTTCAGCTTAGCCCTCTCCAAGCAGTAATCATGAAAAAAGAAATAAGTAAGATCTATAACCCGAAGGGTGTGGAGAAACGTTGGTACGACTTCTGGATGGAAAACGGATTTTTCCACGCTGATCCGAAATCTTCCAAAAAATCCTTTACAATAGTGATTCCCCCGCCAAATGTTACGGCTGAACTGCATATAGGTCACGCTCTTAACAACACTATTCAGGATATTTTTATTCGATATAAAAAAATGAAAGGATATGAAACCCTGTGGATTCCCGGGATGGATCATGCGGGGATCGCCACACAGAATGTTGTTGAAAGACAATTGGCAAAGGAAGGACTCGACAGACACGATCTCGGCAGAGAAAAATTTGTTGAACGAGTATGGGAGTGGAAAAAGGAGAAGGGCGGCAAGATCATTGAGCAGCTGAAAACATTGGGTTTTGCCTGTGATTGGGATAGAGAGGTGTTTACGATGGATGAACAGCTTTCTAAGGCGGTCACTGAAGTCTTTGTCTCCTTACATGAACGCGGGCATATATACAGAGGAAAATACATAATCAATTGGTGCCCAAGGTGCGGGACTGCCCTTTCCGATGAGGAAGTGGAGCATAAAGAGCTCCAAGGACACTTATGGCATCTGAAATACCCGATTGAAGGAAGTTCGGAGTTCGTAACGGTCGCAACGACGCGCCCGGAAACTATGCTTGGGGATAGTGCGGTTGCGGTTAACCCTGAGGATGAGCGTTATAAAAACCTACACGGGAAGAGTGTAATATTACCCCTATTGAATAGAAAATTGAAAGTCATTCAAGATTCATTCGTTGATCCTGAATTCGGCACCGGTGTAGTGAAGGTAACTCCTGCACATGACCCTAACGATTTCGAAATGGGCGAAAGACACGGTCTTGAGAAAATCAATATTCTGAACGAAGACGGAACGCTCAACGAAAATGCCGGTCAATATTCAGGTTTGGATCGCTTTGAAGCAAGAGAGCAAGTTCTGAAGGATCTCGAAGCAGAAGGATTATTAGTTAAAATTGAAGACCACGACCATAGCGTCGGCCACTGTTATAGGTGCAGTACAATAATAGAGCCGTATTTGTCCGAACAGTGGTTTGTGAAAATAGCGCCGTTGGCAGAGAAGGCGATCGATGCGGTAAAATCAGGTAAAATAAAGCTGCATCCGAAGAAATGGGTCAAGACCTATGATCATTGGATGGAGAATATCAGAGATTGGTGCATATCGAGACAGTTGTGGTGGGGACATCGGATTCCGGCATACCACTGTGAGGAGTGCGGAGAGATCATGGTGGCGAGGGAAGAACCTGAAAAATGCGTTAGCTGTTCCGGCGTGTTAAAGCAGGATCCGGATGTGCTCGATACGTGGTTCTCTTCATGGCTTTGGCCGTTTTCCACGTTGGGATGGCCGGGTAAAACAACTGAATTAGACTCTTTTTATCCGACCAACACTCTGGTTACGGGTAATGAAATATTGTTCTTCTGGGTAGCGCGCATGATAA
>SORT01000002.1 GCA_004402895.1 Fidelibacterota bacterium MT.SAG.3
AGCCAACAAGTCGTTCGCTGCGATGCTCGCGAATAGGGAATTTGCCGCAATGTTAACCAACAAGTCGTTCGCGGCGATGCTCGCAAGCAAGGAATTTGCAGCGATGTTATCCAACAAGTCGTTCGCGGCGATGCTCGCGAATCGTGAGTTTTCCGCTATGTTAGCCAACAAATCGTTCGCGGCGATGCTTGCAAGCAAGGAATTTGCAGCGATGTTATCCAATAGTACAAGAACATTTTCGGAGTGAGCAATTTCAATTATCTCTTTAACCGGATTCAAATTCCCCAAAACGTTTGAAGCATGTGATACTGCAACTAACTTTGTCCTGTTATCTGAAACGAGCTCTCGCAAGCTCTCTAAATTCAATGAAGCATCCTCGTTCAGCTCGATAAACTTCAACTCTACACCGATATTTTTCGCAAGCAGTTGCCAGGGGATCAGATTACTGTGGTGCTCCATTTCTGAAAGGATTATAACGTCTCCCTCTTCCATGAACTTCCTTCCCCATGCATGAGCCACAAGATTTATCGACTCGGTCGTTCCTTTAGTGAAAATAATTTCCTCAGGTCGTGACGCGTTAAAAAAGTTTGCAATCTTGATCCTTGCGTTCTCGTAGCCTTCTGTTGATTTTTCGCTAAGCAAGTGAATACCGCGATGAACATTAGCATTATAGTTATACATATATTCATTCATGAGTTCAATAACGGATTTGGGTTTTTGCGTGGTGGCGGCGTTATCGAGATATACCAAGGGCTTATCATGCACCTTTGTTGAAAGTATGGGGAAATCTTTGCGGATGGTCTCAACGTCAAGGGAACTCATTTATCATTCCTCATCGGTTATCAAATAGATAGTGTCATCCTCTATTTCGACCTGGTATGTTTCAACAGGAATTACGGCAGGCATTTGAACTGCTGTTCCCGTAGTTACATCAAATTTTGCTCCATGTCTCGGGCATGTAATAATATTTCCTTCAAGTACTCCCTGGTCTAATGGCGCGCCGTCATGAGTACATACATCGTTAATGGCATAAAATGTACCGTCGACATTACATACCGCAATTCTTTTTTCACCCACTTGAAAAGAACGGGCTTTCCCCGGTTCTATTTCGCTGGTTTCTCCGATCGATTCACGGGACATTCAAGCTCCTAATTTTTTATCAATGAATTGATAAATATGCTCTCTGAGAATCTCAGAATCAATAGCTTTCAATACGGGTGCGAAAAAACCGTTTATGATTAATTTTTCTGCAGCTGATTTCGTCAGACCACGGCTCATCAAATAGAAAATTTCATCTTTGTCGAGATTCCCCACCGTTGCTCCATGGCTTGCTTTAACATCATTTGCATTTATTTCTAACGTGGGAACGGAGTCTGCTCTTGCATCGTCGCTTAGCAGAATATTATTGTTGGTAAGATACGAATCCGTTTGCTGCGCTTCTTCTGATATCTTTATCAAACCTCTGAACACAGAGCGGGACTTCCCTTTTAGAACACCTTTGTAAAGGAGGTCTGCTGTTGTATTAGGAGCCTCATGGCTTAGAAGTCCCCAGAAATCATGATGCTGCTTATCACTGGCAAGAAAGAAACCTCTTGTATTCGTTGATGCCCCCTGCCCTATTAGTCTTGTCTCAAAAGAGCTCCGTGTGACTTTCCCGCCGAGCGTACCGACCATCCAATTCATCGAAGCGTCTCTCTCGACTACCGCTTTCCGTGTGGAAATATCCACGACATTGTTTCCCCAATTCTGAAACGTCATATAATTGAGTGAAGCGCCGTCTTTTACCACAACTTCAGCGACGGAAGAGTTCAACGAATCTGTGGAATAATCATCAGACCTGCATTGCTCTATATATGTCACGTGAGCGCCTGCCTCAAGCACTATCAGAGAGTGATGAAACAAAGCTTCGCCGCCGTCTGTCATCAGTATATATGACTTGAACGGCATTTTAATCTCTATGCCTTTCGGAACATAGAGGAATATACCACCGTTCCACAGCGCCGCATTTAGTGAACTGAATTTACCTTCGCCTACCGGAACAACTTTTTCCATAAAGTGTTTCTGCACCAATTCCGGATGATTCCGTACAGCATCCGCCATGCTGCAAAATATCACTCCCTTTTCTGTCAACTCTTCGTCCACGTCAGTGAAAGTGACTTGTGAGTCATGCTGAATAAGCAATCCCGGTTTGCACATTCCACCGTTCTCTTCAATGTGAATAGCTTCGTCAGAAAGCAATTTTATTGCCTCATCGGGAAAAGATTCAAATTTTTCTACAGCCGAATATTTTGACTTTTCAAGTGTTTTCACATTCTTGATATTCAGAGTTGATAAATCGGTATATTTCCACATCTCATCACGCTGAGTAGGCATCGGTAGGTTTTCGTAAGCTTCCCATGCCGTATTGCGTTTTTCTTTGATCCAATCCGGGCTTTCAGAGTCGCTTGAAATGCGTTCTACATCTTCCCATCCGAACCCTAACAGTTCTGTCATCTACACTATTCCTTTAAATCTTCTATATAATTATAGTTGTTAACCTACCGAACCTTCCATCTGAAGTTCAATCAGTCTATTCATCTCGACCGCATATTCCAACGGCAGTAATTTTGTAAATGGCTCTATAAAACCATTTATGATCATATTCCGCGCTTCGTCTTCAGGAATGCCTCTCTGCTGAAGATAGAATATCTGCTCATCGGAGAGTTTAGAAACTGTCGCTTCATGCTCTATCGCAGCGGTGGGATCTTCGATCTCGATATACGGATAAGTGTCGGTTGCGGACGCTTCGTCAAGCAACAATGCATCGCAGTTGACGTTGCTTTTGCATCCCTCCATACCTTCATGTATCTTCACGAGTCCACGATATGTTGACCTGCCCTTTCCCTTACTGATAGATTTGGAAATAATCTTCGATGTAGTATAGGGCGCCAAATGCACAACCTTCGAACCCACATCCTGATGCTGACCGGTGTTGGCAAATGCGATGGAAATTACATCCGCCTTGGCGCCGCGCTCCATAAGATAAACAGATGGATATTTCATCGTTACCTTACTGCCGAGATTAGCGTCTATCCATTCCATTGTGGCGTTCTCATATGCTTGAGCTCGTTTTGTGACGAGATTATAAACATTGCCGGACCAGTTTTGGAGCGTAGTATATCTTACGCGTGAATCCTTCTTGCATATGATTTCTACCACTGCTGAATGCAGAGAATTGGTGGTATAGGTCGGTGCTGTGCAACCTTCGATATACTGCACATTAGAACCTTCATCAGCGATTATCATCGTGCGTTCAAACTGACCCATATTCTGAGTATTGATGCGGAAATACGCTTGTAGCGGCAGACCAACCTTAACACCTTTGGGGATATAGAGAAAACTTCCTCCGCTCCAAACTGCTGTGTTAAGAGCAGCAAGCTTGTTATCCGCGGCGGGAACCACCGAACCAAAATATTTCTTTACGAGCTTTTCGTGTTCCCTTAGAGCGGTGTCCGTATCTACGAATATAACGCCTTGCTTCTCCCACTCACCCTGAAGCGCTCCATATACTGATTCGCTGTCATATTGGGCTTCCGCTCCCGCAAGGAACTTCCGTTCCGATTCAGGTATGCCGAGTTTTTCGAACGTCTCTTTGATTTCAGCAGGCACATCATCCCAATCTGTCATCTTCTTGTCCGACGCGCGAACGAAATAGATAATATCGTCGAAGTCAATTTCTGAAAGGTCTGCTCCCCATTCAGGCATCGGTTTTTCCAAGAATATTTCATATGCTTTCAGTCGGAGATCCGTCATCCAGCCGGGCTCGCTCTTTATATTGGATATATCTTCAACGGTTTTCCGGCTCAACCCTTTATCAAATATTATCTCCGGTTTGACATCGTCTGAAAAGCCGTATTTATATTCTTCTGTACCTATATCTGTTGTTGGTAATGACATTAGTCACTGTCCTTTCCCGATTCGCCGTACTTTTCTTTAAGCCAATCGTAACCTTTTTCTTCTAATTTCTCGGCGAGTTCACCTCCGCCGGTTTCAACTATTCTTCCTTCTATCATAACATGAACAAAATCAGGTTTGATGTAACGCAATATCCTCTGATAGTGCGTGATGACCAAAACGGACGAGTCTTCAGGGAGGAGTTCGTTGACCCCTTTTGCGACAATTTGAAGCGCGTCGATATCGAGACCCGAATCAGTCTCGTCAAGTACCGCCAACTTCGGCTGAAGAACAGCCATCTGTAGGATTTCGTTACGCTTCTTCTCACCGCCCGAAAATCCTTCATTAAGATATCTGCCAGAGAATGATTCGTCTATTTTCAAGAACTCCATCTTCTCCTTGAGCAGATTTCGGAACT
Organism: Fidelibacterota bacterium MT.SAG.3; assembly: GCA_004402895.1. Classification (GTDB taxonomy): domain Bacteria; phylum Fidelibacterota; class SORT01; order SORT01; family SORT01; genus SORT01. The sequence continues at coordinate 4,352 of SORT01000002.1, forward strand.
CCCAAATGCTCAGTTCTTCCTTTTTGATCGTGTTATATGCCACCCGTAAAAAATTATCAACGGTCACTCCGGGAACTTCCGAAGGGTATTGAAACGCAAGAAACAATCCCTTCCTCGCCCGTTCATCAGGAGACATTTCAAGAACATTCTCTCCCTCCATGGTCACGGAACCGCTCGTTACTTCGTAACTGCTTTTTCCCGCCAACGCGTATGCCAATGTGCTCTTGCCGGTACCATTCGGCCCCATTATCGCATGAACCTCACCCGGACCGATTTTCAGATCAACTCCTTTGAGGATCTCTTTGTCACCAATTTTTACTTTAAGGTTCTCTACTGTCAAGAGACCGTTTTTTTCTGTCATATTATTGCTTTGTTCCTTTCTTATTCCGCAGAGTTTATGTTAGTCCTAAAATCTTTTCCGCATTATAATCAAATTTCGGAAATGTTCCAAAGTTTTTGTCAGAATCGGGGTTGTCAAGAAGAAACCGTACATTTTTCAGCCACTCTTTAAGAGATAAAAGCATCTCAGGGAGGTTAATACCCACCTCGACTGCAGCGTAATCCGATAGTTTCCGATTAGCCTTCTCGAGCTGACGATACGCGCCCACGTAATTTGAATCTCTAAGATGATAGAACCCAACCGCTACATGTATCAAACCCTGTAGGAATCGTCTCAAATCTCCCCCTTTATCCATCCAGATATCTTCTATAGTTTCGTGGCAGGCAAAGTATTTGCCGCTGTTGTGCTCTTCAAGTCCTTTTATCAGTTCCCGACGCTCATTTTCTGTCAAAATTTCTAACAATTTATTTCTTTTAAGTCACTGTTATTACATAACTTATCTAATTACGACAACTTTTGTCCTAATTAATATACTTTGCCTGTGTCTAATTGGCAAGCGAAATAACTAATAATAATATTTAGCGGGTTCTATGTTAGCAGTACCCACCGCCGGCCGTTCAGACCCGTTCAATAACTAACCGAAATAGCGATTCACCCGCTAATGCGAAGACTTATAAATTTTAATGGCGCCAAAGCTGCCGATAAGCCTGTAATTTCGTTTTAAGGCGTCATCCGCCTACATGAATACCGTCCCGAAAACCACCCGCAGCTGACCATGTGGCCGTTCCGTGCCCCTGAGCCAGTTCACCATCTTCATCGGAGACGATAATGTCGTTATTGACAAAATCCATCTGAGCGATCAACCTGCCCGAGTTGACGATATCGCTGAAGGAGCCGTGCGATACTCTGAATCCCGTGTCAAACATTGCGATGAGCACACCTTCTCCGGTATAGCCAGAATCATGTGCCGCGACAACGTTAATTTGATCCAATTGGGCAAATGAGGAGCCATAGTCTATATTACCGGACGAACCTCTTTTGTCTAAAGTGGGTTTGGATTTGATTGGAGAAGGGGGGTGAGATAATTTATGATATTTCACCGGTTCGATTCTGGCTACGAACGGTAAGGATGAGATGAATGAAAGATCATCGGCGCTTATCTCAATAGAAACCGCGTTGAACCAGCGACTCAGCTGTCTTATCCTCATGACGCGACCGGAAATCTGTTCAATATATGGCTTGTAAACAGGAAGGTCCGTAAAATTAACAAGGTTCTTTACTTTCTTTCGGTTCTTGAGGCTTCGCGGACTTCGGTTTGAAATGAGTTTTTCTATCTCGGAATTTAATTCAGTTTCATCTGTGAAACCTTTATCAGTAAAGAAGATCCAGAGCGTCCGGCTGTTATCAGCTTCAGTCGAATTCGCATTGACCTTCTCATATGAGCGGACAAAAGAATCGGTACGAACTATGTTATTCTGAATATAACTGAATTTGTTTTGGGCGTAGCTGACCGCTCTGAATGAAAACCCCAACAGCAGCGAGAGCAGTAAAGTGTTTATGCATAAACTTAAAAACCTCATCCCTCTTCTCTTCATGACATCCCTTATTTTTAGTCTCTGTTGACTCGCATAATCACTACAATTTAACGAAAAGTCTTGCTCATTATCGGTCAATATACGGGCGTTCTGCCGAAAATCGAACTGTCGGTATATAATGGTCATAAGGTTCAACTATAATAATGCAGTGTGGAAGAGAGGGCAAGAATGGACCCTGTAGTACGGGATCCTCTACAGCATGTATAAATACCATATCTCGCCCTCTCGCTTAAGTATAATAGCTGGTTGAGAAAAATACAATTAAAAAGAAAAAAGGAGCAGATTGTACCTCGTGATGGTATCCGCCCCCTTTTAAATGTGATTGAAATATATAAGAAATGACGACAAGAGTGTTGATGGCTGTCACATCAACAGCACAAACTGCCGCTATTACTGTCGCTAAACTCTCTTGACTCGCATATTCAGGACAATTGAACGATAAGATTTACCCATTATCATTCAATATTCAGGCAATCCACCGAAAATCAGCTGTGTTTTTATAAATTTACATTTGATAAGTGAAATTATAGGAAAATATCGTCTGCTTGAATTGTCTACTCTCTTAAGAAGGCAAACTAAATCCTGCTGCCGCATCCGCTCTGCTTCTTTTATTTAAGGCTTGTTTCAAACTTCCTGCCATTCGAGATGAAAAAATAACATAATTAGAATCTTTACAATCCACGTTGTCGGCAGTATATTCTCACCCTAATTTAGGAGTTTTGCGAATGGGAAAAAATCTTACTCAAAAGCTGATTGGAAGCCACCTTGTTCACGGAAGGATGGTCCCGGGTGAGGAGATCGGAATTAAAATAGACCAGACTCTCACTCAGGATGCCACGGGAACGATGGTAATGCTCGAATTTGAAGCGATGGGAATCCCGCGGGTCGTAACCGAGCTATCGGCTCAGTATATAGATCACAACTTGATTCAGACAGATTTCAAAAATGCTGATGACCATCTATTCCTGCGCAGTGCGTGCAAAAAATTTGGGCTGTGGTACAGCGGACCGGGCAACGGCGTTAGCCATCCGGTGCATATGGAGCGATTCGGGGTACCGGGGAAAACGCTTTTAGGTTCCGATAGCCATACATGCGCCGCCGGTTCGTTGGGTATGCTTGCAATGGGGGCAGGTGGACTCGAGGTAGCGATGGCGATGGCGGGCAACCAGCTTTACCTTAAGATGCCCAAAGTCTGGGGTATTGAGCTCACTGGGGAGCTACCGGAGTGGGTTAGCGCAAAGGACGTTATCCTCGAGATGCTCCGTAGGCATAAGGTCGACGGCGGGGTAGGCAAGATCATCGAATATTTTGGTTCCGGCTTAGAAACTCTGACGGCGATGGACCGCCACGTTATCGCCAACATGGGAGCTGAGCTCGGAGCGACTTCATCGATCTTCCCGTCAGATGACAATATAAAAACCTATCTGAGAACTCATGGGCGTGAGGCAGACTGGAGCGAGATTCTCGCCGATGATGACGCCGAATACGATGAATATGATAAGATAAACCTCTCCGAGTTGGAGCCGCTCATCGCCTTACCCAGTAGCCCCGGAAACGTGGTTCCTGTTAGCGAAGTAGCCGGACGGGAGATCTATCAGGCGATGATCGGATCGTCGGCTAATCCGGGACTAAGGGATTTTGCTGTCGCAGCTCTCATGGTCGAAGGCAAACGTGTGCATGACGGCGTCTCCTTTGACATCAATCCCACATCACGCCAGGTTCAGGAAAATCTCATAGAAATGGGACTATACACAAAGCTTATTCGCGCCGGAGGGCGCATCCATGAGTCGGGCTGCAACGGCTGCATCGGCATGGGTCAGGCGCCTGCCACCGGACGAATCAGCTTGCGGACCGTGCCGAGGAACTTCCCCGGTCGCTCCGGTACGAAGGAAGACCAGGTGTATCTGTGCAGTCCGGAAACCGCAGTCGCTTCTGCTCTAACCGGTGTTATAACCGACCCACGTACAATTGATATGGATTATCCCCGGTTCAAGGAACCCGAAAAGATCATCATCAATACCGACATGCTGATCGCGCCCGGTCTGAATAACGAAAAGATCGATCTCATAAAGGGACCGAACATAAAGCCGCTTCCTCAGTTCGACCCCCTTCCCGACTCGCTGCAGCTTCCGGTGCTCCTGAAAGTCGGCGATGACGTGTCAACCGATGATATCCTGGCCGCCGGAACCCGTGTATTACCTTTCAGGAGCAATATTCCGGAAATAAGTAAATTCGTCTTCGAACGGATTGACGAGACCTATTATAAGAGAGCTATGAAACACCGGGAAGAGGGCTCGCTTATCGTAGGAGGAAGTAACTATGGTCAGGGTTCAAGCAGGGAACATGCAGCCATCGGACCCAGATACCTTGGTGTAAAAATGGTTGTCGTTAAGCACTTTGCCCGAATTCACTGGCAAAATCTCATCAATTTCGGAATTCTGCCGCTTACTTTCATCAATCCTGATGACTTTATAAAGATAAACCGAGGCGATGTTATTTCGGTTTCCAACCTTCGTAGCGTCATTCGGAACGGCAAAAAGGTCAGCCTCGTCAACGAGACGAAGAACGAAACCTATGAAACAGAGCACGTACTGAGCGAAAGACAGGTTGAAATAATCCTGATCGGCTCTCTTATCAACCTCGTCAAGAAACAGAACAAAAGTAAAAAATAACTAAACCTCCTAAGGTGAAGCACGAATGGTAACGTAATTTCTACCTTATGAGCGATCAGGACTTATTAATTTATTACAACAATCATTAAAACAAAGCCATATGAGGGCGAATCTGCCGAAAATCAAGCGCTTTTGAAGAATTTCAGCTGTGTTATCATGATATTGGAACAGCTTGATTAGATATAATAGGTCTATACTTCGACTATGGTAAGGAAGTCCAAATATAAAATGAGTAGAGTTTCTTCTATTAGGACTGGCTATATTGGGTATATAATGTAGCCAGTATGAAAGCATACGATTAAATATTGGGTAAGCCAATTTATGGGGTAGATCAGTTATAATGCTCTGCAAGTGCCGGGGGCGGGACTCGAATAATCATTATCAAATCTGTAATTATTTATTTGCAACACTTACAGAGGATATGAATTGCCTCCGGTACTGTGACGGTATTAATTATTTCAGTAAAATTGGTGCTGAGGGGTCGATTAGACACTGCTGGATCGAAATTGGGAGATTAATTCTTGACAAATTCTTATCTAATTCTAATGAATTTCTTATCCGATTATAATCGAATTCATGGACTAATATATTGATATTTATGAATATAGGATAAAATCCTGAATTATTACTTTACTCGCGGCGGTTTTCAAGAACGTCGTTGCTGCTGATACTCAGGCACTTACAGGAATCGCTGCCATATAATTGCCATTCTGCAGACCATTCCAGACCAATTGAGACTAATTGGCCAATTTTGTTATACAATATATTAACAGCTGAAAATTTTCAAAAGTGGTACTTAAGTAATTAAATAATAAGAAATTACGAAAGATATATTCAGAACACTGGCTTAAAAAGACACTGATTGCCCTTGAGCATCAGTTACTTACGGGGAGCAGTGACCTGAGAGTGACCATTTTTTGGCATTATATGTCAATTCCCCAATACGTGCAATTGCCACAGATCGCGCCTGGTTTTGTGCAGGAAAGGGGAAATAGCCAGCTGGGCCGTTTTACCGATATTTTTCTCCAGGTAACGAAGTTCCTTGAATTTATCCTTGATTTCCGGGTCCGGCTCCATAGAATGCCCGATCTCACGCATCATCAAAACACCTTTCGCCCTAATAGATAGCTCAAGGTGAATTCGCAGATAACAGATCATGTCGAAGACAACTTCAGGGGAGAATTTTTCCTTTATCGGCTGAAGATATTTTCCAACCCTTGAATCAGAAATCTTTCCCTTTTTAATCAGCTCCAATAATTCCATGTCAGTATCGAATCCGACACCCAACCATTCCTGAAGTGATTTCTCGCTTCTGGTAAATACTTGATTTAAAACGATAGGAAGAGTAACTAAAAGGATTACTGTGTATATGACCGGTGAGAAGAAAAATTGATTATAAAACGAATGGAGCAGCACCGCAATGATAAAACCCATCAGGAAGACACTGATATTAACCGAGGATTTACGGTCAGAAAGCACTTTTGAGATAATAGAAAAAGTGGCAGAGGTGCCGCCATGCATAACTGCAGTGCCGAATCCTCTTATAATCCATACCGACAAGTTAGTATCTGTAGAATATTGTAAGTAGTAAATATTTTCAATGATGCCGAATCCCGCTCCAATTGCGATACCGGCGATTGCCGCATCCACCATAAAACCGATTCTCCCGGATTTGATCAGGTATACGATGAACACCCCTTTTAACATCTCTTCAATCCAGGGAGCGATGTATTTCGTGTAAAACAAAAATTGTATATCAAATTTCTGCATAACCCAATCGTTGACCAAGGCAGCGGAAAGTGCCGCCAACACACCAATTGATATGGCGCCTAACACCGTTCGTAGATTTAGCAGCTTATAGCTATCGAGGACCACAAGAAACGACAGAAAAACTATTACGGGCGCCAAGCTTACAAGGATTCTTATTAGGTATTCCATAGAGGTCATGTTAAGCTCAGCCATTGCTTAATCTCCTCTGTAAAAAATTCAGTAATACGCTCATTGTAATATCTGTATTGATACCATATACTCAGGAGTAAACCTATTCCAACCGGGTGGAACCGTCCTCTTTTCATACGCCACGGCATAACCAACGGAGAGAGTAGGCCTCAAATGAGAGAAGAGAGAAATTCGGGTATCCAGTTGAACACCGATATTGTAATAAAACGTCCGCTTATTCTTGTCATCAAGATTGGTCACGATGGTAGAAGTAAAGAGGGAAGCTCTTGTCCAGTTCAGGTAAAGCATTGGAGTTCCAACCCGGCGGAACCTTAAGGGAGGCAGAATCCATTCACCCATAACTTTCGCGAAATTGAACCCACTGATGTAGTTTAAATCTACACCGGGAAAGCTGTAATACTCCCTATAGCGCTTCACCCCCAAATAATCCACCCAGTTGTTTCCAAAACCCCCAAAATAAAAATTAGCGAAATTTGCCTGAGGGTCGTCTCTATCTGCGAATGAGTATCCCGTCGAGGTTCTCAACCATACGGGAGCATGTTCAATTGGAGATATGAGTCCATAATCAAACCCTCCGTGAATTCTTGGGTAAATCTTGGAATTAACGTAATTTGCGGTCGAAACCAACTCCCACTTTATCCCCTTTTCATCATCGACGGCACCTAACGACCTCTTAACTTTTGAATGGCTCATGGCAACTCTCGAACTTAAGAATCTGTCAAATGTCGCCTCTACGTTTTGGTAATCGGGTAATTTTTCTAACCCTCCATAGCCTGCAATATCGATAGATAGATCCAGAGGCATGTCCGTGATTAAAGATTTATCAAACTGCAGCTTTGAAAAATAGCCTTTTCTGCTTCTTTTTGTCGGTCCGAAAAGGTCATAAAAATCCGCAGTATTATATCCACCGCTCAATTTCCATGTCCCGGTGACAGCTCCTCTCAACTTAAGAGTCCGGAAGTTGAATCCCACGTGAAGTATTTCATCGCTCGACTGGTTTCGCTCCGGAGAAGTGGCTATGGAAAGGTTAAAACGACTCAGCCCCAGATTGGATTCCATATCAAGGTGAGCGCCTAAGACGATTGAATTTTTGTAACCCTGTACGACAGGATAAACGGATGACAGACGAATGTTCTTTGTCGGATTATAAGTTCCCGAGTATACAAGTAACGAATCTACATCAATGAGCGGTGCTTTGGTCGCCCAGGAGAGCACTATCGGGTGTCTATTAGCAATCTCCCAACCCAGATAATTAATTGCGCTAACATCCTCAAGCGTATTGTTCGGTATAAAAACAGGATTAAATCCATCTGAAGTGTAGCGCATAACTATTATTGAATCCTCAGAAACGGGTACAGGTCTGAAGAATCCCGTCTCGCAATTACTGATGACCTCCATGGAGTCGATTTCAAAATCATATCTGAATATATTCGACACACCCGTAAAATAAGAAGAACCGTACAAATATCTTCCATCCGATGAATAAACGAAATTCGCAGGAGAGCTTACATCAAAATCATGTATGGTCTCCGGCTCAAAGACCCCAGTCAACAATTCACTCAATTTAAACCTGACAAGCTTTTGATAACCGCTTATATCAACAAAAGCAGCCGTCAAATACTCTCCATTTGGCGATATGTCCAGATCGTAGATGTCATAACCATAATCCAGAACGTATAATGATTTCCAGTCTGCATACGGCGCAGCAATTCTTATTATTGTCGTGAAGCCGTCCGAATGTCTTAAACCCCAGATCGATTTATCAACCCGATTGAATACCAGGTCTCCGGCTCGCAGCTCCTTTATCAGTAAATGAGTTCTACGTGATTCTAAGTCTATGGACCAAAAGTCTCTTCGATGATTATTATTAGTAGTGTAGAATAAAGTATTAGAAGAATCATCGAATGCGATTGAGAATACGTAAAAGAGCGCCGCTCCATCAATATCATGAATTTTTTCTATCTCTCCTGTCCTGATGTCAATTGCAGCGATATGTGCAACCTGACCCGGATATCTTATGCCGGCATACATTTTCTTTCCCGAAGCGTCTATAAAATATCTTGAGACCGAGCCTAAGGCTTCGCTTGAAATTGATCGGAACGGAGTAACCGGATATAAGTTTATGGAGTCAAGGTTTGCACTCTGCCAGTTTCGCTCCCACTCTATCCAATTTGACCATTCGTCATCAATATCGATCCGGTACACTTTTTTGAACTGCGCGGTGAAGTACGCTTCGCTGTCATCAGTTCGGGAAATCCATTCTAAGAGATTATCAATGCCATGCGCATATGCTATATAACTGATAAACCGCGTACCGTAAAGATAGGAGTTCACTCCCACTTGAAAATCACTGGAAATACCCTCTGATTCAAGACCGATCATATCGTAGATAAGTCCATTGTCCCTGATCCTTGTCCGGAATACCATCTCGTCATATCCACCCAGAACCCGTCCAAGCCCACCTGACATCCACGTCTCCATAAAGACCGCAAATCCTTCATGATACCAGCGTGGAGAATACCTTCGAGGATTCGTGAGATAGCTGTAAAAGATAGAAAGAGGATTCTCGATCGACGGTGTGACCTTTCCCCTGAACAGAGAACGGAAACGTCTGTCCCGTTTGTTTGCCATATCCATGATAACAAGATGAGCGAGCTCGTGATGCATCAGCGAATTCATTCTTTCGCTCGCCGGCATAGTATCATAAACGTAATTAAACGGGTTTATGCCGAGATTAAGGTGATTTGTCGGAAGAGCATCCGCGCCGCCGTATCCGAAATCGCCAAAATCCTGCAGCAGGATCGTAACGTCCTCACCCGGTTCATAACCGAAAAGGTTGCGGTGAAATTTGAAGGAGTTCATAAAACATCGTGTCAGATGGGGAACTATATATTCATGCTTTTTGCTATAGTAAATCAATTGCATGTCTTCTGTCTTATTCATTAAAAATTGTCCATTGAGACTGGCTGCATTGACACACATGAAAAGGCACAAAGCCAAATACCTATTGAAATTTAACGGCAATAAATACATTAATACTCCACTGTAAACAAAAATATAGCGATATAAATATTACGATGGAAGAGTAACTTTTAGGCAAAAAGAAAGGAGATAAGCAACCTCTTATCTCCTTCCTTTAAGCGAGAGCGGCTTGATATTACTCCACAGACCGTCTTTGGAATTCCGCACTTGCCATCATACTGGCAAATTCCCTATTCGCAAGCATCGCAGCGAACGATTTGTTGGATAACATCGCTGCAAATTCCCTATTAGCGAGCATAGCCGCGAACGACTTGTTAGATAACATTGCGGCAACCTCACGATTTGCAAGCATAGCCGCGAACGACTTATTGGATAACATAGCGGCAAACTCCCTATTCGCGAGCATAGCCGCGAACGACTTATTGGCTAACATAGCGGCAAACTCCCTATTTGCAAGCATAGCCACGAACGACTTATTGGCTAACATAGCGGCAAACTCCCTATTCGCGAGCATAGCCGCGAACGACTTATTGGATAACATAGCGGCAAACTCCCTATTCGCGAGCATAGCCACGAACGACTTGTTGGCTAACATAGCGGCAAATTCCCTATTCGCAAGCATAGCCACGAACGACTTGTTGGCTAGCATTTCCGCATACTCCCGATTTGCAAGCATTTCTGCGTATTCCCTATTCGCGAGCATCGCCGCAAACGACTTGTTGGATAACATCGCTGCAAATTCCTTGCTTGCAAGCATCGCCGCGAACGATTTGTTGGCTAACATAGCGGAAAACTCACGATTCGCGAGCATCGCCGCGAACGACTTGTTGGATAACATCGCTGCAAATTCCTTGCTTGCGAGCATCGCCGCGAACGACTTGTTGGTTAACATTGCGGCAAATTCCCTATTCGCGAGCATCGCAGCGAACGACTTGTTGGCTAACATCGCGGCAAACTCACGATTTGCAAGCATCGCCGCAAACGACTTGTTGGATAACATTGCGGCAACCTCCTTATCCGCAAGCATCGCAGCGAACGACTTGTTGGCTAACATTGCGGCAAATTCCCTATTCGCGAGCATCGCAGCGAACGACTTGTTGGCTAACATCGCGGCAAACTCACGATTTGCAAGCATCGCCGCAAACGACTTGTTGGATAACATTGCGGCAACCTCCTTATCCGCAAGCATCGCAGCGAACGACTTGTTGGCTAACATTGCGGCAAATTCCCTATTCGCGAGCATCGCAGCGAACGACTTGTTGGCTAACATCGCGGAAAATTCCCGGTTTGCAAGCAGCTTCTGAAATTCATCGCTCCGAATCATATTCACGAATTCTGCATTCTTCATCATCATTTGAAAGTTTTCACTTTCTGCGAGTTTCAAGAATTCACTGTCCTGCATAAGCTTGCTTAAATCGGCTTCGGTCTGTTTTAAAACAACATCACTTTGGGTTACCTCGCCGCTGCGGACAACTTTTCTTTTCCCGATAGTTCCAGCGAGTTCATCCTCAGTGGGAATTTGGTAAAGAGATACCACTATTACACTGGTAACAGCGGCAATAATGCCGCTAATTACAAATATCCTTCTGCCATTGTTCTTTACTTTCAATTCCTCTGCCATAGTTCCCTCCTTCATTTTAAGATGAGATTTTTATTAATTGACTGGTGATTACCCCCAAAAATCGTACTATGTTGACTTGATCTACACGCTCACTGTAGATATATATGTAATGTGCATCGGCAATTGGCATTGTACCCTCAAAGTTAAAACAGAATAATACGCTTAGCTTATAATTTGAGATTGAAAGCGTTATAACTTAGATAATAATTGAGAGATATGCAAGTATATAATTCAATTCTGGATATCTTTATTTTATACTGATGCAAGCGCTTATTTCCCGTTGAATAACCGCCTCAGGAATTGAACAGCTCAGGCACCCGGCGTTTTCTATAACGATGAATTCATCAAGATTTCACTTTCATCGTTTAAAAATTAGATTAATTTAAGTCATTATGAAAAATGAACTATCTGTTCAGCTGAATAATAACAAGAAAGAGATCAGGCGGTTAAAGAAAGAATTCAATAAGTTCGGCGAACTTCATCGGCTTCCTAAGAACGTTTTGACAAACATGCACGTCGCCCTCGATGAAGTTCTTACAAATGTCGTCAACTACGGATACACCGACAAAAAAGAACATCAGATCGATGTTCACTTTCGACTCAAGAGCAATATGATAGAAGTAGAAGTAATCGACGATGCACGTCCTTTTAACATTCTGGACGTAGACGAACCGGTCACTCAAAAACCCCTTGAAGAAAAGTCAATCGGAGGTTTGGGTATACATCTGATAAAAAATTTGATGGATGAAGTGGAATACCACCGTCGCGATGGGTTGAATCAGCTATTTTTGAGAGCGAAGATCCTTCATTAAGAAATGCGTTATATTAAACAAATACAGGAGCTGTAATTGGAAATTAAAGAGCATAAAGAGGGCAATATTATTATACTCGAACCGAACGGTCGATTGGATACCAACACCTCTGATGAGTTCGAGGCTAAACTTGTGGGGCTGACAGATGAGGAGGAGCTGCGGTTGGTCATAGATTTAATCCACGTGGACTACATAAGCAGCGCCGGTTTACGTGTACTGCTAATGGCTGCGAAAAAACTGAAAATTATGAACGGAAGCATAGTACTCTGCTCGATGAGCAACCATATAAAGGAAGTTTTTGATATCGCCGGATTTACGCCGATATTTTCAATTGAACATTCACGGGATAAGGCGATTGAATCACTGCGATAACATCGGATACAGAGTGACTATTGCAGGTATTTTAAAGCCATGACCGTAATATCATCTGACTGCGGCGCCTCATCAATGAAACGGCTTATGGTTTCCATCGTCTTTTTGGTCAATTCGGTCGCAGAAGAACCTTTTATCTCCTTAAAGAAATTTTCGAGACGAATATATGAGAATTCATTTCCATCCCCGTCCATCGCTTCGTTCACACCATCGGTGTAAAGGTATATAGTATCTTTCTTTGAAAGCCTGACTTTCTTCAGCTCGTATTTAACATCTTCCATCACACCGAGTGCCATTCCTCTCGTACTCTCTATTCCGCCGAAGGTACCGTCGCTATAAAGGATATACGGTGGATTGTGCCCGCCATTGGAGTATCGCAGTTCACCCGTATGAATATTTAAAATCCCGTGAAAGATTGTCACGAACATCTCCTGTTCGTTTTCCTGACACAGTTCGTTGTTCACCTTGAACAATATATCATCCGATGCATAATTCCCTATGGTGTAAGCCTTTATCAATGTCTTCGCAACGGCCATAAACAACGCAGCGGGTATTCCTTTACCGGAGACATCGCCGATAACGAGACATAAGTGTTCGTCGTCCACAAGGAAAAAATCATAAAAGTCTCCTCCAATTTCCACTGCAGGCTCAATGCTGGCGTAGATCTCGAACTGACTTTTATCCGGAAACGGTGGAAATTGTTTGGGTAGTAAGCCCATCTGAATATTTCGAGCCAGTTTCAGAGTTTGTTCGATCTTCTCTTTTTGCTTTACCTCCGTATGTAGGCGGGCGTTCTCAATGGCTATAGCCGCTTGAATTGACAGGTCTTCGAGAAACCGTAAATCACTCTTTGTAAATTTCCCCTTTTTACTGTTTAACACCTGGAAAACTCCAATAAGTTTTTCCCCTTTGATGTGCATCGGAACACAGAGGCATGACTTGGTTTCAAAACCCGAGACTTTATCTATTTTGCCGAAGAATCTCTCATCGTTTTCAACATCATCTATAATAAGGCTATCCCCGGTTTTCGCAACGTTCCCGGCAATCCCCACACCGTAGGGAAGATTGATGTTGAGATGTTTATCCTCAAGATATACGGAATGGAGTTCTTCTTTATCCTCATCCGCAAGGTATATCGTAGCCTTTTCAGCCCTAAGTTCTGTTCTTCCTATCTTTCGAATAATCTCCATCAACTCATCGAGGTTCAGTGTAGAGTTTATAAGCCTTGATGCCTTTGCCAGCGAGTTCAGATGCTCCACTTCAAGTTGGAGCTGTTTGATCTTATCATCTTTTCCTGTCAACAACTAAATCTCCCGGTCTAATTTTGTAAACCGTTTTATTGCTTTCCTCGGTTCAGCTGCCTACTCGTCGGTGCTCTTCCAGATGGTGAGGAATTTTTCATATTTATCAATCTCATGTTGACCGACTCTATGTTACAGATTAAATCCATAAAAAGCACTGCATGTTTACGTTCAATTTTGTAAACATGTGAGTTCAAATTCTCGAAAAATATGCAGCACAAATGACCGTTACTGAAACATTTCCATAAACGTCCCAAAATCAAAATCTCATGATTATTGCATTTAACGAGTTTTGGCACCGCGGAATAGTGTGTTATAACCTACGTTTAGGGGACAGAATATAAACCATGAAATTCTTTTTCTGAGATATAACTTAAGTATTTAATTAATAAAGAATTACTGTAGATATTTACTGAACACCGGATTAAGAGTCCTATGCCATCTCTTTATTACCAACGGTCAGAGAAGACTGATGACCTCATAGTGACCATTTTATGTCCCGGTTTGTCCCGTAATGCTGCTTTTATCAACGAATTTTTCAAGCGGCGGTTTTGAAGAGCGTGGTTGCCCTTGATACTCAGGCACTTACAGGAATCGCTGCCATATAATTGCCATTCTACAGACCAATCCAGACATTTGGAGACCAGCCAAGTGACTAATTTCTTGTTCCATGATTTGGGAATATACCCATTGTGGAACTCAAAATATGCAGCACCTTTTTCTGATGTGAAGCAAAATGCAATTGATACTTGATTGGTATTGATTATAAGTGGCAGATTACTATATTATATACCAAGGTAGTTAAATATCAATAAAACGGGTCAACCACTAATGCTGTATAAACAATAGTTATGCTTTAGGTATGGATATAGCAGGACGACCAAAAGAACAAGTCGGGAAGTAAGGCATACCCCCTCGTTTAGGAAGGCAAAATATGCCAATATTTATGGATCGCCACGACATTAGTGGTGTAACTGCTAAGGACGTCGCTGAGGCACATCAAGCTGATTTAAGGATTCAGTCTAAGCACGCTTGTAATTGCTTTACGTACTGGTTTGACGAAGGTAGGGGAACTGTTTTCTGTCTCATCGAAGCACCGACGGCATCAGCGGTTCGCGATCTACACCTCGAGTCTCATGGACTCAATCCAAGCCAAATTATCGAAGTGGATCCATCGACGGTCGCGAATTTCCTCGGACGAGTGACGGATCCTGATAACGTTGACGCTGAACCGGTGCAGGAATCTGGTTTTAGATCCATTATGTTCACTGATATGGCAAACTCCACTGATATCACAAATTCACTCGGGGACAATGCGGCATTTGCCGTCCTAAAAAAACATCGTGCAGTCATTCGGCAGGCTCTACTAGACCACCATGGCCGCGAAGTGGATCGTACAGGTGACGGCTTTCTGACATGCTTTACGTCGGTATCGCAGGCTGTAAGTTGTTCTATGGCAATCCAGCAGGAATTTGATAACTACAACCATACAGATACTGAACGCGTCCCTATCCAAGTACGCATCGGCCTCGGCGCTGGAGAGCCGGTGACTGAAAAAGACGAGCTTTTCGGCTCAATAGTGAATCTCACAGCTAGAATTTGTGCTCAAGCCAAGCCGAACCAGATCTTGGCATCCCACGTGATTCGCGAGCTTTGTATCGGCAAGAACTTTGCATTCCAGCCTTATGGAGCAGTAAATCTGAAGGGATTTCCAGACCCCATCGAACTCGATGCTGTTGAGTGGAAAGCCTAACTCCAGCGGAGGGCGAGGGATTCGAACCCCCATTCCTTTGCGGGAAACGGTTTTGAAGATCGCGGTTGCCCTTGATACATAGGAACTTACAGGAATTGATGCCATATAATTGCCATTCTGTAGACCAATCCAGACCAATTGAGACTAAGTGTAAATCTAATCTTATATCACTAATATTTAAATTTATACCAGATGCTAATCTTTGATTCCTCTCCAACTTTTTGATAGAAGTTAATTATAATTAATAAGACTTCTATTATTGAGATTTCGTAGTTCTTTAGGGTTCGACTATTTGCAGTGAAAAGGAATCAAACCAAGCGCTGCCCTCTCCGGTTAAAGCTATACCAAAATCGATCCACTGTGCTTCATCTGAAACTTCACCGGTAATCTCAAAGAAACGCCATTCACTCGTCTTAATCGGCCGATCTTTCATGTTATCCTTAAAAAGGAGGGACTGAGTATCGCGCCCCCTTTTGTTAACTTTTAGCCACAAATAAGCATCATTTCCAGAGCCTTCCAGCTCCGTTCGTACTGCCGCCCGTAACTTGATTCGCTTACCGCGATACGAGGTAGCGTCCAAACGCTGCAAGAGTAAAGCATACGTTTCCCCATAATGTTTGCCAAATTTCCTGCTGATTTTCACACACTTCTTGCCCTGTTGTGGAAGTTCGGTGCTGGTTTCAACAATAAAGTCAAAATTGGCCAACCGGTATTTATGAGCACTCCACCCTTCAGGGATCACTCCCGGTTCACTGCTTTCAAAATTTAGATTCTTAGGTGAAGTCAGGATTCGTGGTTTCGAGCGAGTTCCACCGGGATTTGGACGGGCGGCAGTGGTTTCGTCAACGAATAGCAACACATCATATAGTTCTGTTACCTGTACGTCTTCCGCATAACTTGAAGCCGCTTGTGGGTTGAACACTGCGCCAATATAGCGGGTTTTGCGTGGTTTTGCAAACCACTCGGCTACATAGCCAGTTTCAGGTAATCTTCGTAAATCAAAGGCTGCATAAGGCAGACCGGTAGCGCCAAGTGTCGCATCGAGACTCTCTTCCGGCAGTGGTTTGACATGAAAGGGTCTTAAACCCCTGCTACTGCCAAAGGATATCCAAATTGCTTGAAACGAACCTTGATTAAATGCAAATCCGAAAACAACCATATCCTTGCCATACATTTCTCGTAGAAATTGCCCCATCCAATTCTTCCGTGTGTTCACATGGCCATTGTGCGCCCATATCACGATTTTGGCATCGGGTCCTTCGTGTTCCATGATCCAATGAATATTTGCTGCCATGGAGCTGTCGCGAATAGCCGATCCAGATGGTATGTTCGATTGAATGTATTGTGATAGAATATTAGCGTGCAGTCGTGCAACCTTCCAATCTTTTTCGCCGGTTTGAGCGATATATTTTCCACTGTTCGCATCTAAATCTTTAATCGTCGATGCGATAACTTGCAAGGTCTTAGACATTTCCTCTTTAGAGATATCAGCAAAATCCCATTTGTAGGGACTCTTTATCAGGGAGAGGGAAGCATTCTCGTTTAATACCGCCGCTACCTTGCGATCAACTTTATTTAAGTAGTTCTCCAGTACCTTAAGCGCTCGCGTCCCGTACGTCATGTCATATCCATAAAACTTGACTTTTTTCGTATGATTCGGATCAGCGTTATAACGCCGCATCCAGCGGATCATCTCCAATACTTCTTCCGTGTCCCAGGTCCAGAAATAAATTCCGGCCAGCGCTTTTTCGGGATCGCCCTTGCCTGTCAACACATACTCATTCACATCAAATCCTTCCGGCATGGTCGCCTCAATGGCGAATATATTAAATTCCATCTCCGTGACTAGAAACTCTAGCATGCGATGTTTTAACTGGAAAAATTCGCGTGTTCCGTGGGTTGCCTCTCCAAGCGCCACCAGACGCGCATCACCGATGATTTGCTTCAACGGTTGCATATCCTCGAACCCTTGTTCCGCCTCCACCCCCTTCAAAGGAACCGCATTGTCTTTAAGCCACTGAATGGTCGTCTGACGTCTGGCACGATTGGTTTCAAGTCGTTCCTTATATTCAGACGCTGAGAGCAGTTCTTCAATCTGGACTTTGTATTTCCCCTTCACCAAAGGTTCTTCATCACCTTCGATTTTATGGGGATAGATCTCCAACTGATAGTTTCCAGAGGTTTTAGCTTCGATCATCACATTTTCTGTACCCTGAGTGCCGGTCGGACCGTCAACTTCGTCAATCTTCTCTCCATTTGGATCGAGCACCGAAATCACCAAATCGATACCGATTTGCTCCACAGTGACATGCACAAATTGCCCAGACTTCAGCGCCACCTGATAGGTATGGCGCGCTCCTTCAGACATCGGGCTTTCGATTTCTTTCCCCGGAACGAGAGTTTTGACCTGTGTGCTGGCGCTCGAGCAATTCAACAACAAGAACGCAAACAGATACATAGTTAATGTTTTCATGTTGCCTCCTCCATGTGAAAGATAATTGGACATAGTATACGAAACTTCTTCGTACTAACAAAGTTTATTTTGTTGCGTGTAACAGCCAGATTCGGGGGTTTTGCAATATAAGACGTCAGTTGATCACGACAAAAGTGGCGCACAAGTCGATAGTTTTTAGTGGATAACGTCATGGTCTTGAATTTCGCGCTGGGTCTTATATAGATCGACATAATCTCTCGATTTTCGAGTTTTGGTACTGCGAAATTGTGTGTCATAACTGACATTTATGGGACAGTACTATTTAAGTAGTACTGCCAAAACATTAGATCGAATTATTTTGGGAATTACCTGTCATTATCATATATTAATATATCAATTTTTGAGGTCAATAAATGAAGGAAATGGATATGATGAAAAGATATTACTCTTCTATATTATTTATGTTAATCTCTCTGTCAGCAATCGGATGTGCATACCGACAAATAACGGTTCCTGAAGTGACAGACGATGAATTCGCCGCCGCTTACAGAAACGATTTGAAAACATTGTCGTCCGACGAATTTCAGGGGAGACGATCCGGTACACCGGGTGGAAAAAAGACCCAAGAATATCTGATAAACAGCTTCAAGTCAATGGGGTTGGAGCCTGGTAACAATGGAAGTTATTTGCAGGAAGTAAAGCTATTTTCAAGAATATCGACAGCTTCGGGTGTCAGGGCAGTAAATACGGAAGGCGATACTCTGGAGATAGAGTGGAAAACGCAAATTCTTCCCCTAGTAATAGGTGAAGATACCACGATTTCTATCATAGATAAGGAGTTGGTTTTTGTAGGATTCGGTGGCGATTCAGAGAAGTTTAACTGGCACGATTATGATGATATAGATGTTGAAGGAAAGATAGTAGTCATGCTCCGAAATCATGCCGGCTTTGCAAGTAAAGACAGTTCCGTCCTGAATGACCGTTCGAATGTAAGACTGGGATATACTTTTATAAAGATCAACACGGCGGAATCTCATGGCGCTTTTGGCACAATAATGATTTTAGATTCGGTGTTAGCAGGGAATAAATCCAGATGGAAGGGGTGGGCACGAGTCTCTTCATGGGGGAGGAATTCTCTTTATGACGGGAAGGTGGACAGTTCCACTCTAAAGTTGAGATTGACTTTGAATTTGGAAGTAGGAAAACAGTTTATGGCATTAGCAGGCTATGATTATGATTCACTCGTAGTTGCCGCATACTCTCCCGGATTTAAGTCTTTTGATCTTGCTGTTACGCTCAGCGGTGAATTTAAAAGAAAAGAAAGAATATATATTTCCAATAATGTATTAGGTCTTATCCGCGGCACTGAGCGTCCTGATGAAGTAGTGATCTACACAGCTCATTGGGATGGTTATGGTACATACAAAGGCGCAGAAGAGGATAGCATATATAACGGCGCAGCTGATAACGCAACTGGTACGGCGTCTATTTTGAGTCTTGCACGCTCATTCATGGCTCAACCCGTTCCTCCCAAGCGGTCGATACTGTTTATGGGTTTCACCGCGGAGGAGACGGGTTTATTGGGCTCTAAATATTACGTAGATAACCCGGTATTCCCGCTTTGGGAAAGCGTTGCTTTGATAAATACGGATATGTTGACCTTTGTCGGTGAAACTAACGACCTGATAATCTTTGGAAGAGGAAGATCAGATCTTGACAAGTATGCAGAACGCGCAGTAAAAAAACTGGGAATGCGTATTCAGGACGATCCCTGGCCCGAGCAGGGAAATTACTATAACTCTGACCATTACGTATTTGCTTTAAAGGGAGTGCCTTCTATGTCGATGCACAACGGGATAGACAGCCGGGAGCACGGCATGGAGTGGGGGATGAAAATTCAAAAGGATTTTATAGATTCAGACTTCCACAAGGTAAGTGATGAATACAGCGAAGATTTAAACTTGGATGGAATAATGCAATACCTTCAGGTAATCTTTGACGTCGGATACACGTTGGCTAATTCTTCCAAATTTCCTAATTGGAATAAAGACGATGAATTTCGACCCATTCGTGACGCCAGCAGACGAGAAATAAAACTGATAAAAACCACTAAATGAATTTTAAATGATGCGCGGTCAGGATGCCTTTGCCGATGGCGGGATTATGAAAATCCTGACTTTTTAAACTCTTAATTTTCATAAACATATGAGTTCTGAGACGCGAAAAATGTGTATCTAAAACGACCGTTATTGATACAAAAATCCACTGTCTCAAAAGCTAATTGTCAGAAAATCTCGTTTTCATGAGTTTTGTGCAATTGATAGACATCAAAATGGTCTGTTACAAGTTGGGTTTGTGAGATTGAATTACGTCATTGGGGATACAACTTATGAAATTCATTTTCTTTGGGTATAACTTTGAACTAAATTTTAATTAAATGGAAGTTATGTAAATCTAAACTAAATCAAGCGAGCAATCAGCTAGTATGCCCATCCGTAACGTGTGAAGTGATTGATGTAGAATACGAGTGTTTTTTCCGCCTCGTTTACCGTGTATGTAACTACTTCGCCACCAGTGCCGTCATCATGTATGAAGTAGATCTCTATCAGGTAAGGATCACCGTCAAAACCAAGCGCATCGTAATCCAACGTGATCTTTACGTCAGTGTTGAATACCATGCTCGGTAAGAACTCTACCTCGGCTGAACAGGGAATCTGTCCGTCCATGCAAGTTACCGACACCGATATCTTTGTATTATCGTCAACCGCTCCAGCAGGAATCTCTACTTTGTTTCCAAAGGTATTAGATCCTCCAACGGTACCACCAGCCTGAACGGTGATGGTCTTTGTCGTTGAGCTTGATTTATTAAGAGCAATCAACTTCTTCATTGATTTTGGGCTCCACTTTAGAAAGTTCACACCTTCTAATGAGGTTGCCGCTCCTCATACCGAAGCAGATGTCTTAGCTGATTCCGGTGCCGTTGTTGCTGCATAATCGCAAGCAACCGAAAACAACATCGCTACAACTGTTATCGGTAAAAGCAGGTTTCTGAATTGTATTCTGTTTCTATTCATTATATTTATTTGGCTACTCATCATATGCTCTATTTGCACGGTTAATATAGTATAATCTATATGCGCTGTCAAGTAGTTTTTTAAAAAATCGACGTAAATTGTGAAATAAACCTCATAAAATGCGTTAATATAATGATACTATTGATATTAAGGTTATGTTGATATATTTTATATACTTAGTATGATATTAAGAACTATTTGACTAATTCTGATAACTAGCCTTCGAATATAGGATTCTTACGATTTCTCATAAACGTGTAAGTTTTGGCACAAAAAAATGTGTCTCATAAACCTTGGTTAATAAGACAAAAAACCACTGTCTCAAAAGCTAATTGTCAGAAACTCTCGATTTCATGATCTTTGATTAGATTGTCAAAATCCCTCATTTTCTGCGAATTCACTACATTTCTTGGGTTATATCGTGAGTTTTGCTCATAATTAGCGACTAATATCGTGAGTTCTTTGTGTAATGTAGTGAGTTTCGGGTCCGTTTAATATCATAGTAAAAGTAGGGCATCTCAGCCCTATTCTTCATCTGATTCCAGATTCTTTAATGCTTCTTCCACGTCTGTATCCATCACATCAGCATATACCTGAGTAACCGTCGGTGAACTATGACCGAGTTGCCTCTGCACAAGCCTGAGATTATACCCGCTCGCTTTATAGAGATTTGTTGCATAGGTATGTCGTAGTGAATGAATTGAGTAGTGAGCGGAAATCCGCGCTCTTTTCGCCCATTTTTTAAAGACCTGCTGTATTCCAGACCGTGTCATCCTCTCCCCTCGCTCTGAAGGAAAGAGGTACTGTGAGTTAATAGATCGATAATCTAAGAATTCTATGATATGCTTCTTCAAATTTGATCCAATATCGACAACTCGATCTTTCCCTCCCTTGCCGTTTTTCACATGGATCGAACTCTGACCTCTCTTGAGGTAGAGACCCTCAATTTTTAAGTTCGCCATTTCCGAGACGCGTAGCCCAGATCCGAGTGCTAACTCAATTATCAATGCATCCCGGACTGGCGCTTGTACTCCTCTCGATTTTGCGATTGTCGCTGCTTCACTGCAAGTCTTTCGAAGTTGTTTTGTTTCTTCCGGAGTTAAGAATTTATCCGGTGTTAGAATCCAATTCATGGTTAAGTCCTCCTTCGAGGTTCTTATACCATATTATTTTCAATCAAGACTTGGAGGAAGTAAGGATCATTCTTGGGCAATACTTAATCGATACTTGGAGCATACTTGAGCAATTCTTGGAAGTTACTCATTATAGTTCTAATCCGATTCTTTTCGGATTTTCTAGATATTCTTGGTATAATCTATTGTTATTATTTCACTTACCTAAAACAAAGGTCGGTTGTAGGAATGAAAAAGAAAAGCTTTATCTTTATGTTATTATTATACTTACAAGATTATATCCTATGATAGCTCATTTCAATTTATCAGAAATGTAAACTCTATATATTGTGAATAGCCCTTGCGAATATACCAAATATGGGGTATCTTATATGTCGATTAAAAGATAAATAATGGAATTGGAGAATCAAAAATGGCTAGCAAAAAGAAAATTGAACAAGCTTGGGATAAAGCCAAACCTATCAGGGGTAAAAATCCTGATTCGTGGCGTAAGGATAAATTTGGTAACAAAATTAGGCATGGTTCATATGGTACTGAGGGCGATTATGGATGGGAGTTAGACCATAAAAATCCACAATCAAAAGGAGGTTCCAACAAACCGCAAAATATTCAACCCTTACATTGGGAAGAGAATCGACAAAAGAGTGATAAATATCCCTATAAGAAGAAAAAATAATGCTGAGTAGATAGCAAAGAGAATCATATGTCTATACCAAAAGCTACTCGCGACATGCTACTTGTTGAAGCACAACATCGGTGTACAGTCTGTAACGAAAAGTGCTTTGAAATTCACCACATCATAGGAAAAGCTGACGGTGGAGATGATAGCCCAGAAAATTTGATTGTTATGTGTCCAAACTGTCATCAACATAGATATCATCGATCAGGTGAATTCACTCGAGATCAATTACGGCAATATAAGAAAAATTTACAAGACAGAAATGAAATCGAGAAAAGATTACTTCAGAATATAGAAGATCTCTGGAAAGAGATTAAAGAAAAATCCGCTGCGGAAATTAACAAGAGTTTAATCACCAAACTTGAGGACGCCAATCAATTAATTGACAAAAGCAGATCACCTAAAATTGCTCAATCAGTAAGCCAAATGGCAATAAAAATGGCGGAATTATCCATTATGCCCAATGCAGCTAGGCGTGCAATAGAAGTTAAATATGAAGTAGAGCGACAGCAACTTAAGTCAAGCGTAGATCAATTATCAGTGGTTGGGATTGATGACGATGCTTATCGTAAAAACAATAAGTTTGGTCGAGCTTACGAATTTGTCCTAATTTTGGATCATTCGCCTGATTCAGACTGGGTGAAAATATTTGACTACAATTACAAGAATAGTGGGTATTCAATGAAAAGAGAAACACATATTAGAGGTGATAGGGCTGTTATGATTATAGCAGATTCGGATGATTTACAAGCACACACGAATTGGGTAAAGAAGTTGGTTGGGGAAACAAATACATGGCTTACCACTGAGGGATATCGAAATATTGATTGCCTGATCAACGAATCTCTTCACAAAGAACTAGAACAATTTGATGCAATTCAGTCAATGAAAAAACGTACACAGAGTATAAAGATTTAAAAGATAGAAATTATGCATGAATTTCACATCAACGATTTACGGAATATGAGTCACATCAAAGACCAAACCACAATGTATAACTAAAATAAACAGAAATGATTTGTGGAATAGTTTAAAGTCAACTTTCAGTAGATTACGGATATCAATCTTTAGAAAATATTTCCTTCTAAGGTACAAAGTTAAAAATTTTAGAAAAAAATATTTTTTACTAATAATTATCCTTTTCTTATTTCTGATAGTTCATATAATTCCCGTTTCCCTGAGAGCTATTCCCTTCCCTTACATTTTTTCCAATTATAGTCAGATGTTGACAATTATAGCTTCCTCCCTATCTTCAATACTGGGCATCCTCTTTGCAGTGTTGCTCGTAGCAAGCGAATTAACCAAGAAACGGTATCCTTCTTCAAGTTTTAAATCTTTGTTTAGTGACAAAGATATTATGCGTTTATTTCAAATATTTATTTCTACTATTTTAATATCTATTTATACGCTATTAGCCTTAAATCCTAGTACTTCATCCCAGGTGATTAATGATAACCTCACTCATTTTAGTTTGATTTTATTTATGTTCTGCCTCTTATACATTTACCCTACCTTGAAGAAAGTAATAATCTCTACCGTATCAAAAACAGAAATAAAAACGCTTGCAAATCAAATTAACATTCAGCACGTCTTTCAATTAGATCAGAATAGAGCCCGATCCGAACCGACAATGTTTTATTCTTTTGCAGAAGATAATCCAATCATTAAACTTTCAGAAATATCGATGACAAGCATTAAAAGTGGCGACATTATTACTCCCAAGATTGTAATCGGAGAGGCTACGAACGCGCTTATAAGTTTATTAGACCGAAATAATGCTTCATACGACACTAGAAACTACATCAGCGGGTTTTCTGCAATATTCAATGTTACAGTGACTCATGCCATCAAATCTGACCAAAGAGGCACATTAAGTAATGTCATAAATAGTTATGAGCGAATTCATAAATATTGTGCTGAAAACAAGTTTCCCCATTATGAATTAACTGAATTGAACGAGCAGCTAAAGGCTATTATAAGCAGAATCATAAAATCTAATTTAGATGATGTAGCACATGATTGCATCTGGTCAATTAGAAATATCTTTGGATACCATTTACGACATAACATTCCCGAAGAGAAGGACATAACATTCTTTAGCAAGAATTATGAAAATCCTAATCGGGATCTCGACAGCCAATGGCACGCAATTAGCACTGAGTATTTGAGAATGATTTACTATTTAACTAAGGAATGTATCGCTCTTGGTAAAGGAGATTTAACAATAAAATTCATTAATTGCCTATCTTCAATCCCAGAAATGATTGAGAGATCTAGTTTAGGAAATCAACAAATAAAATCAATGTATCAATCTTGTTACTATTACTTATATGATCTAGCTGTCCAAAGCATCAAGTCGGGAATAATAAATGAATTTGAAAAGCCTAGCATATTTTCCATGCTTCATCTTACATCATTGATCAAAAGTGAAAAGGATTGTGTTCAGGTCCCATTTCATTACTTTGGAGAATATCTATTCATTCTCACAGAAAATAGATTGCTAGATCAATTCTTATTAAATGAATTTATTGCAACAGGTCGAACTTGCCTGTCCGAAAATAGTAATTCAAAGTTAAATCTCGAATCAATATTATACATAATAAGTATATTAAGCAGGATTAAGGACAAATTAGAAGGCATGGAAGATCCATTTAGATCTAAATTATATGTAGAATTATACTATCAAGTTGGATCACTAATTAAATGGCAAAATACGGAGAATTTTACTAATGAAAGGGTTCAAAATGAACTATCAGCTCTAACTAATAGTTTTAATCGAATAGATGAGTTTAAACTTAATATGAATGAGTTGAGTGTAGAATGGCCAGGGATTTGATTTATATTTCATGTTATTAAACACTTTCTTTATTAGTCTTGAACTGAACATCCACTCCCCCACATCCTTCCAACGCTTTTTATACCTCAAAGGTGAACCAAATGGTTAGCTTTCCCACTTGTTAATCTTAGAAGCGCTTATTGCTCTCCTTTTATTTCAACAACACCATCTTCCTCGTCTAGACGAAATCGCCTTCTACAAGTCCGGAAATTTCAGTCTCATAATAAGATATGCTTATGTATCAGAGAGTTAGGCATTTCGCTTGCATTCTCGAGTACGATGAGTTATTCTTGAACACGTATTTAATCGAACAACCGGGAGTGAAACAATGATACATAACCACCGAATTCTTTATTTACTCATAATAATGCTTTCCGTGCCTTTTCTGGTGGGTTGTACGACAGCACCTCCGCCACCTCCTCTGGATACATCAGCTGCGGACAGTCGGGCTATAGAAGCTGCCAGCGCTCAGTGGGTTGATGCTTTCAACCAGGGTGATACAGCAGCTCTTGCCGCACTTTACACAGAAGAGGCAAAACTTCTTCCGCCAAACAGCCAAATGATTGTCGGTAGGGAGGGTATACAAGCCTTTTTCCAAGGTAGCTTCGACGCTGGTGAAGCGAAGGTACAACTCACAGTGATAGAGCTTTCTGTGAGTGGAGACATAGCGCATGTGGTCGGCAAATATACATTCACCCTGCAGCCCGAAGATGGTGAGGCTATCAGCGATAATGGTAAGTACGTGGAGATATGGAAGCGTGAAAACGGTACATGGATAATGGATAAGGATATCTGGAACTCAAGCGTACCGCGTCCTACCGCTGAAAAAGAAGAAGAAGAAGAACTGTAGACGTAAATACAGGCTGTTATCAGCCTAATTACCTCAACGGGAGAAACTCTAAACGCCTAATTTCTAAGGGCTTAGGTGATCGTGTGGTACTGCCCCCCCGGACAATGTTCGGGCTCACCCGGACTGAGCCCGTGAGGGTAGGCTGTAAGTGTTGGTAATAGTACGTTTTGTCATAACCTGAAATGTAGCTAGATTTGCCTTCTACTAGGTATATCATTTGATTTGAACAAGTTTCATTTTACGGTTCAAGATTGGATATATAAGGGCATATATATTCTGTTTTTTCAGAGACCTATCCCAATTTGCCCTACTATTGTTCTAAAGTTAAACCGACTGCGAACCCACTACATTACCCAATGGACTCACGATATTACTCACAGATTTTCAGCAAAACTCAGGATATTTGCGTTGAAATGTGGTGAATTTCGAATAATCACAATCGATATTATGATATTCTTAAAGCAGAATGTGTAGCTTTGGATCTATTACAACTTTTGTTAGCAAAGCCACAGGAAGTTAGCATTTCGCTTGCATTCCCGATGGACAATGAGTTATTCTTGGATACGTATTTAATCAAACTACCGGGAGTGAAACTATGATACATAACCACCCAATACTTTTTTTACTCGTTCTAATGCTTGCCGTACCCATTCTTTTGAGTTGTACGACAGCGCCACCACCAGATACCACTGCTGAGGACACTCAAGCTATAAATGCTGTCATAAAGCAGTTTGTCGATGCTTTCAACCAGGGTGATGCAGCTGCTGTTGCCGCACTTCACACAGAAGAAGCAAAACGTCTTCCGCCAAACAGTCCACTGATTGTCGGTAGGGAGGGTATACAAGCTTGGATGCAAGCCAGCCACGACGCAGGCTTAGGAAATTTACAACTTACAGTGATAGACCTTCATGTGAATGGTGATATGGCACACGTGGTCGGCAAGTACACGCTCACCATACAGCCCGAAGAAGGTGAGGCTATCAGCGATAATGGCAAATTCGTGGACTTATGGAAGCGTGAAAACGGTACCTGGAAGATAGATGTGAACATCTTTAACAGCAGTGTACCGCTTCCTGCCCCTGAAGAAGAAATGACAGAAGAAGAATAACTGCAGAGAAGAACAGAGGCTGTTTTCAGCTTAATCAGCTCAAAGGCAAAAACTCTAAATGCCTAATTTTTAATGGTTTAGGCGATCGCTTGATGTTGCCCCCCCGGACAATGTTCTGGTTTGCTAAGAATGGAGACTGCCCTAGAATAAAGAAACAGGCGAGAACGCTAACTGAGTATCACTCTCTTTTCTACGTGCTATCCGATGTTTAGAGGGCCACAGGAAAATCCATTAGACTGGCTCTCCTGTACCTCAAAAAATTGAAAACATTAACACAAGAATTAACGATTGAATGAACCAGCCGATCAGGCAGACCCCTACAGCGCGGAGTGTACTCTGGTAGTCAAGAGCTTGCCTTACCGCGATAACCATTGCCACCAACATCCAAATTGCGGCGAATAGAAAAACTACCCCTGTCAACCCCGGGATAATAGCAAATACTCGGATCAACCCAGGGGAACTAGAAAAGCCGATTGTTCGCAACAACTCACCGTGGTCTGCTTTGGTCTGTGGCTCGGGAAGAACTCTCGTTCCAATAAAGTAAGTTAGATAGGCCCAGACATACCATCCGATGAGGGCTACAACAGTCCCCGTCAAGATCCCGCCAAACCCTCCTCTTTCAATGCTTCCCAATCCCGCTGCGATACTGGAAAGAACAACAACCCCCATGGCCTGGCGCATTGCACCTTTATCCGCCTCGACTTCTTCATACAGGTTGGCATCCAGCATTGCAGCACGAATAATACGGTTCTTAAAACTTGTCATTGCACCTTCTTGAACTAATTAACTAATATAACCAGCTATAACTCTATGATCCGTTTTCTAAGTTAGTATCTTGATATTTGGAAGATACTCTAAGTCACTGCCATCAGTCAATAGGAATGTCATGGTCGATACTTAGTTGGGAAACATCGCCATATGAGACTGTATCTGCAACAAGTAATAATAAAAGGCTGACAATCATCGACTGCCAGCCCCTTCTTGCTATGAGATGGATTGGATATAAAAGGACACTTATGTATCCAGTTTTATGAATTAGCTATTTATGATGCAATATTTAGTTATACTTCGATTATGTTATGAAAGTCGAAGTAGAGTTATTAGAAAATTTTTAATTTTATTGTAAAGCTAAACCAAAACATTTAAGGCATCTATTTCTTACTTATACCCGGTTTTGTGAGTTTCATGAGGTTTAGGACTCTGTTTATCTTGTCGTCTGAAAGGAGCTTTTTGCTCTTAAGTATCTGACGGATCGTCTTACCCTTTTTGAATGCCTCTTTGCTGATCTTCGCGGCTCTGTCGTAGCCGATTATAGGCGCGAGAGGTGTCGCGTTAGCGAGGCTCTGCTCGACTAATTCAGCGGCGCGCTCCCTGTTGACCTCTATACCGTCCACGCATTTTGACGCGAATGTCGCCGAGGCGGTCGAAAGCAGTTCTATCGATTGCAGCAGGTTATGAGCCATAACGGGCATCATGACGTTGAGTTCGAGAAGTCCACCCTGCCCCGCATTCGTGATAGCCGCGTCGTTGCCTATGATCTGCGCGGTCACCTGCATCACCATCTCCACCATCACGGGGTTGACCTTACCCGGCATTATGGAGGAGCCGGGCGCGACAGCGGGCAGGTCTATCTCTCCAATGCTCGTGCGCGGTCCCGCTCCCATGAGCCTAATATCGCTCGCCGCTTTCGAGATTCCGACGGCGGCTGATTTGAGTACGCCGGAAACATAAACGACGGCGTCTTTCGAGCCTTGCGCTTCAAAATGGTTTTTCGCTTCTATGAATTTCGCGCCCGTATCGAGCGAGATCTTCATCGCCACTTTTCTGCCGAAATCGGGATGAGCGTTTATGCCCGTTCCGACCGCTGTCCCGCCGACAGCGAGCTCTAATAGATCGTTCGAGGCGAGTTTTATCCTGCCAATTGCGTGACTAACCTGAGAGGCGTAACCGCCGAACTCCTGTCCGAGCCGTACGGGAGTCGCATCCTGAAGATGCGTCCTTCCTATCTTCACTATCTTGTCAAATTTCTTCGCTTTGATCCCAAACGACTCTTCAAGCTGCTTTAACGCGGGAATCAAGTCCTCATGTATAGATATATACGAAGAGAGATGAATAGCGGCAGGGATCACATCGTTGGAGGATTGGCACATATTCACATGGTCGTTCGGATGCACAGGCTCCCTCGAACCGACAACGCCGCCCATAAGTTCGCTCGCCCTGTTCCCGATAACCTCGTTCGCGTTCATATTGGTCGAGGTGCCTGAACCGGTCTGGAAGATGTCGATAACGAACTGGTCATCCATTTTACCGTCAACCACTTCGGTCGCCGCCTTGACGATAGCTTTTTTCCTGTCGCTGTCGAGCAGACCGAGTTCGCCGTTCACGCGTGCCGCCGCTCTTTTTATCATTCCGAGCGCCTGAATGAACCGCCTTGAGAAGCGGATACCGCTGATAGGAAAGTTCTCCACCGCACGCTGTGTTTGCGCTCCGTAATAAGAATTTTCGGGTACTTTCATCGTACCCATAGAGTCTTTTTCGATTCGAGTTTTCATCATCCCCTCTCCGTTCCCAACAGCTAACTGCTCAATTGCTTTATTATTTCTCTGCAAAACGCGGGAAGATCTTCCGGTTTACGTGACGTTATCAGGTTACCGTCCACGACCACCTCGCTGTCTGTCCAATCGGTCCCCGCCGCGATCATATCATCTTTTATCGCAATGTAGGATGTGGCTTTCTTCCCTTCAAGTATGCCCGCCGATACGAGCACCCACCCCGCATGGCAGATAGCCGCCACGACCTTACCTTCGTTATTCATGGTCCGGACCAGATCCACCGCGTGCTTGTTCAGACGAATCTTGTCGGGCGCCCAGCCACCCGGTATGATCACAGCGTCAAAATCGGCTGCCGAGCATTCCTCAATCTGAAGATCGACGTCTATCGGATAACCGTTTTTGCCGTAGTATGTTTTGTCGCCGATCCCGGCGCAGGTGACGTCCGCTCCCGCTTCCGTCAAACGCAATTTCGGATACCAGACTTCCAAGTCCTGATAAAGCGGACCGATAGGTATCAGTACTTTTTTACCGTTAAGTTCCATTTCAGCTGCCTTTCAATTTTGGTTAAGCGAACGGGTATAGGCGAGTTTTCCGCCTGCCTTCAGAATACTCTTTTCAAGGTCTGTCATATCGCTTTTGACTGTGAACTCCATTCCCTTGGTCAAGTTCTTGACGGTGAAATCATTACCGAACTCAAGATTGCTCAGAATATCGTTGATCTCGAGCTCATCGCCTTGATCTATCTTATCGTTATCTGCAGCGTCTATCAGAAGCGGAAGGATTCCGAAATTTATCAGGTTCGCCCTGTGTATGCGGGCGAAGCTATTGACTATCAGGGCATCGATCCCGAGGAACATCGGCGCAAGAGCCGCATGCTCACGCGAGGAACCCTGACCGTAGTTGGTCCCTCCGACTATGATACCGCTGCCCGCCGCTTTCGCGCGCGCGGCGAATGTATCATCAACGTTCATATAAACGAATTCCGCTATCGCCGGTATGTTGCTCCGAAAAGGAAGAACTTTCGCGCCTGCCGGCAGGATGTGGTCGGTCGTAATGTTGTCGCCGACCTTGAGGATAACTTCGCTCTTTATGGTGTCGGTAAGCGAGTCTTTCACCGGAACCTCTTTTATATTCGGTCCCCGCAATATTTCGACTCCCGAAGGATCGTCTATGGGAGGTATTATGCCCGAATCGTCAATCGTATATTGAGTCGGCGCTTCGATCTTTATTACCTGCTCTATCGTCGTCGGATCTACAAACTCGCCCGCCAACGCTGAAGCTGCAGCTATCTCAGGACTCACGAGATATATTTCGTCACCTTGAGTACCGCTTCTTCCGGGAAAATTTCTGTTACCAGTCCGCAGGGAGATCCCTCCTGTGGGCGGAGCCTGCCCCATTCCGATGCAGAAACCGCAAGCGGATTCGAGTATCCTTGAGCCGGATGAGATTATCATACCCAAGCCGCCACTCTCCGCTATCATCTGGAAAACCTGTTTTGAACCCGGCGCGACACCCATATCGACCCCCGGATGAATCTTCTTCCCTTCAAGCATTTTCGCCACCATCATCATATCTTCATATGAAGAGTTTGTACAGGTTCCTATCAACACTTGCACAACTTTCTTGCCTACAAGAGATTTGACATGAGTTATATTGTCGGGACTGCCCGGTTCCGCCACTAAAGGCTCTAAAGCGCTCAGATCAATTTCAATGATCTCGTCGTACTCGGCGTCCTCATCCGCGGAAAGCTCCACCCAGACATCTCCCCTGCCCTGCGCATCGAAAAACCGTTTCGTATTCTCATCCGACGGGAAGATCGAGGTCGTCGCGCCTGCTTCCGTGCCCATATTCGCGATGGCGAACCTATCTCCTGCTGAAAGCGCTTTTACTCCCGGTCCGAAATATTCCAACACCTTTCCGACTCCGCCCTTGACGGTGAGAATTTCCAAGATCTTGAAGATCACATTTTTCGCGTTGACGAACGGCTGGAGTTCACCCGTCAGATTTATGCCTATAATTTGCGGATATGTCAGGAAAAACGGACCTCCGCCCATCGCCACCGCGACATCAAGTCCGCCCGCTCCAATGGATATCATACCCAAGCCGCCGCCGGTCGGAGTATGCGAATCACTGCCGAGGAGGGTTTTCCCCGGAACACCGAATCGTTCTCTATGAACCTGATGACAGATACCGTTGCCCGGTTTGGAGAAATATACGCCGTATTTTGCGGCAACCGATTTCAGATACGCATGGTCATCTGCGTTGCGAAAATCCGTTTGCAGCATATTATGATCAACGTAACTTACCGATAATTCGGTCTTTACCCTGTCAAGCCCCATCGCCTCAAATTGGAGATACGCCATTGTCCCTGTTGCGTCCTGAGTAAGAGTCTGGTCGATTTTTATTCCTATCTCGGAGCCTTTTACAGGCTCTCCTACAACAATATGCTCGTTAATGATCTTTTCCGCTAAAGTTAATCCCATAAATCCTTCTCTATATATTCAGTACCTTTCGGCAATGTTTTTCATCTTTTGTAAGCTTCTAAATATAATAAACATAGGAGAGAGTTACAAGGGTGCTTAAAGCGCCTTTTTTCGGCTGAAAGCACCTTTCTTTTGCTTATTCCTTTAAAATGGGTCACTAAAATCGAATATTGTTTGCTAATCAACCGAAAAATCGCTTAATTAACAGGCTGCACAATGAATGAATGGCAAAATTTATCTGTTGTCGATAGAAAGGGCAATTGGTTTTGATTGAAATAAAAGATGTAGAGAAAGAGAGTATAGCTTCCGAAGTAGGCATCAAACCGGGAGATAAACTCATCAGCGTGAACGGATGCGGCGTCAGCGACATAATCGATTACCGATTTCTCGCCACTGATGATTCCGTTGACGTTGTAATCAAACGCGACAATAAAGAAGTTGCTTTCGAGATCGAAAAACATCCCGATGATGATATGGGCATTTCATTTGTTCCG
Organism: Fidelibacterota bacterium MT.SAG.3; assembly: GCA_004402895.1. Classification (GTDB taxonomy): domain Bacteria; phylum Fidelibacterota; class SORT01; order SORT01; family SORT01; genus SORT01. The sequence goes on from SORT01000002.1 coordinate 37,402, forward strand.
AAGCAATACAAATCGTGCTGCAACAAATGCGTTTTCTGCTACGTTGACCAACTCCCCGCCGGAATGCGGCTTTCCCTTTATTTCAGAGATGGGGATTATCGTCTCTCATTTCTACATGGTAATTTCGTAACCCTTACAAATACATCGTGGAAAGAGCTCGAACGGATCGTCCGTCAACGGTTAAGTCCTATTTATATATCAATTCATGTGACCGATCTCGAAACGCGCAAATTCATGCTCGGAATAGATTTTGACGACGATATACTGAAGAAGATCGCTTATCTCGATGAAAACAATATCGAGATGCATTCGCAGGTCGTCCTCTGCCCCGGTATGAATGACGGTGAGATTCTTGACAATACAATCGAGGATCTCTGGAATTTCAGGAAAAATGTCCGCTCTATGGCTGTTGTTCCCATAGGACTTACAAAACACAGGGACGGGCTTACTAAGATTGACCCTGTAACTCCTGAATACGCCCGTGAAATGATCAAAAACGGCAGCCGATGGGATGAGCGGTTCCCACGCACAGACGGCAAACGATTCGTTTATCTATCGGACGAATGGTATATCATGGCTGGAGAACCAATACCGGAAAAAGAATATTACGACGAGTTCCCACAATTGGATAACGGTATCGGTTCAGTCCGCGAGTTCTTAGATGATCTTAACGACGCTAAAGGCGACTTTCCGAATCGTTTGGACAAACCGAAAGAGATAACCATCGTCACCGGAATGTTAGCGGAAGGGATACTGAATGAAAACCTCCTGCCCGCTTTGGAAAGAATAGAAAACCTCAAAGTCAAAATGCTTGTCGCAAAAAACGGTTTCTTAGGTGAATCGGTTACAATTTCGGGACTGCTATCGGCACAGGATATAATCAGGACTCTTCAAGAAGGCGATCCTATCGGTGAAGTATTCCTTCCGCCGCGTATATTGAACACGGACGGATTCCTCCTCGATAATATGCGTCCCGAAGATATATCAAATGTTTGCGGTGTGCCGGTTCAAGTCTACAACGACGATTTTCACTCGCTTTACAGTTAAGAATTTTGGCAAAATCAATTCCCATAGTATCTATAATCGGTAGACCGAATGTCGGTAAGTCCACCCTCTTCAACCGTTTTATCGGACGACGAGACGCTATCGTTGATTCCACCGCAGGAGTGACACGAGACCGGAAATACGGAAACGTCAGCTGGTCGGGACATGAATTTATACTTGTCGATACGGGAGGATATGACGCAAAATCGGATGAACCTATCCTCTCATCTGTTCGCAAGCAAGCTTTGGCGGCAGTCGATGAGTCGGAACTCGTACTCTTCGTGGTTGATTCAGAAACAGGGATCACTGCAGGCGATGAGGAGATCGCAAAGGTAATTTTGAGGCAATCTAAAAAGGTCATACTCGTTGTCAATAAAGTTGACGACAAAACACGCGAGCCGGATATATACGATTTTATGAAACTCGGACTTGGAGAACCCTTTCCTATTTCCGCCGAATCGGGAAGAAGGACGGGCGATCTTCTCGAAGAAGCGGTAAAACACTTCAATACTTCCCCGGCGAACTCCATCGAAGAAGACGAGGGTATTAAAATCGCAATTGTCGGCGTTCCGAACGTTGGGAAATCATCTCTTGTCAATAGACTTTTGAACAAAGAGCAGCAGATCGTTACCGACATTCCCGGCACAACGAGAGACAGCGCCGACAGCAAGTTGTCTTACAAAGGCAAAATTTATACTCTGATCGATACAGCGGGAATCAGAAGAAAAGCGAAAATCAAGGACGCCGTTGAATTTTACAGTACCGTTAGGGCGCGGAGAGCGATGGACAGAGCGGATGTGATAGTCGCGATGCTCGATTCCATGCGAGGGATGGATAAACAGGATGTACATATAATCGTGGAAGCATTGGACAGGAGAAAATGTCTCGTGGTTGCCGTAAATAAATGGGACCTAATAAAAAAAACCAATCGTACTCATAAAGAATGGTCGGAAGAGCTCAAAGACAGGCTTCCTCTGTTGGAAAACTATCCGATAGAATTTATTTCCGCTCTCGACGGTCAGAGGATCCATAAGATACTTGACTTAGTCAGCAAAATTCAAAAAGAGTCCCAGAAAAACATAAAAACTAAAACTCTTAATGACTGGCTCACCCAAACGGTCGCGCATACATCACCTCCGAGTTACAATAATCGTTTCGTGAAGATCACATTCGTCAATCAGGCGAAGGCAGTACCACCTACTTTTGTTTTTTTTACTAATTACCCGAAGGGTATAAAAGAGAACTATAAGCGTTTTCTTGAACATAACCTGCGTGCCGCTTTCGGATTTCACGGAGTTCCTATTACTCTTCTCTTCAAGGCTAAGAACTGAGCAGCAAACAGCTTGTTAGGCATCTGAAGCTGAGTAATTATGTCTTACGTTGACTTCCCCCCTCAGATGGCTTAATATCTAAGGTCTTTAAATAACAGGAGAGTATGAGCGCCGAAAATATACGAAATTTCTGCATTATAGCCCATATCGATCATGGCAAATCGACACTCGCCGATCGATTTCTCGAGCTGACCCATACCTTGAGCGATAAAGAAATGATGAATCAGGTGCTCGATGACATGGATATCGAGAGAGAACGCGGTATCACCATAAAATCTCATGCGATAACTATGGATTATGATGCCAAGAACGGCAAAAAATATAAATTCAACCTTATAGACACACCTGGGCATGTAGATTTTTCGTATGAGGTCAGCCGCAGCCTTGCTGCCTGTGAGGGAGCGCTCCTTCTTGTGGACGCTGCGCAGGGTGTTGAAGCGCAGACTGTCAGTAATGCTTACCTCGCTGTTGACGGTGGGCTGAAAATAATACCCATTATAAACAAAATAGATCTGGGTGCCAAAGAAGTTGATATTGCCATCGAACAGATCATCGAATTGCTCGGATGTAAGAAAGAGGAGATTTTTCTTATCAGCGCCAAAACCGGCGAAGGTGTCGATGAAATTCTTGAAGCCATAGTAGATATCATTCCACCTCCGGATGCAGACAGTTCTAAACCTCTCAGGGCGATAATATTCGACTCGACATTTGACAAATATCGCGGAGCAATTGCCTATTTGCGCGTATTTGAAGGAAAGTTAGTCGAGGGACAGCAGATAAAGTTCTTCTCAAACAATAAATCTCTTGAGGCTCTCGAGATCGGCATACTGCGTATGAAAAGGATAAAGAAAAAGGAGCTTAATGCGGGTGATGTCGGTTATTTGATAGCGGGCGTAAAGGATGTGAAAGATACTAAAGTTGGCGATACCGTTACATCCGTTGATAATCCGGCGAAAGAAGCTCTTCCCGGCTACAAAGAGTCCAAACCGATGGTATACAGCGGTATTTTCCCGATCGACAACGAAGATTACACCAAATTAAGGATGGCGCTGGAAAAATTACAGCTCAACGACGCTGCTATCTCCTTTGAACCTGAATCATCCGAAGCTCTCGGATTCGGATTTAGGTGCGGGTACCTCGGTATGCTTCACATGGAGATAGTTTTGGAACGATTATCAAGGGAATTCGATATGGATATCCTCGCGACTGTTCCGAATGCCAAGTATCTTGTAGAGTTACACAACGGTACTTCGATTGAAATTGATAATCCGGTAAAACTCCCTCCGGTGGGGGACATCGACAAGATAAAAGAGCCGTTTATCCGGGCGGCGATCATCACACCTTCCGAGTATATCGGAGGTATCATGAAACTCGCTCAGGAGAAGAGAGGCATTTACAAATCCACAGACTATCTTAATGCCAATCGCGTTGAAATCATTTATGAGCTGCCTCTTATGGAAGTTCTTTTTGATTTTTATGACCGTCTAAAATCTGTCAGCAGAGGGTATGCTTCACTTGATTATGACTATATCGGATACAGGGAAGGCAAACTCGTCCGGCTTGATATACTTATTAACGGAGACAAGATCGATGCCTTTTCAATTATCGTCCATAAGGATAAGGCTTACGACTGGGGCAGAAGAATAACCGAGAAACTAAAAACCATTATTCCCCGTCAAATGTTCCCGATCGCACTGCAAGGTTCTATCGGCAGTAAAATTATTGCGCGTCAAACCGTAAGCGCGCTGAGAAAAAATGTTACTGCAAAATGTTACGGCGGAGATATAACCCGTAAGCGAAAACTGTTAGAGAAGCAGAAAGCAGGGAAAAAACGGATGAAATTGGTCGGGAACGTGCAGGTTCCTCAGGAAGCGTTCATTGCCGTATTGCAGTTGGATGACTAATTTTCAGATATTTTAAGTTAGAATAACAAAAATGATTCGGTGATGCAGGATTATTGGGAACTATATAAAGAATACTCAAGGGCTTCAAAATCGCCCTTTTATTCATTCTTGTTCGTTGTTCCGCTTATGATGACCTACGAAATTGCGGCTTTCATAATGAATAAGTCAGACATTGAAGGTCTTCGCAATGGAGCCGATGTGGTCACAAAACAGATATTGAATTTATTCGGCGTTGCGGGCTTCTATGGATTCAGCATCCTGGTTCTCGCCACTCTTATTGGGCTTTTCATTCATGAATTGCGAGATCATGAGTTCATTCTGAAATATCGATATCTTTTAACCATGCTTTGCGAATCTCTTCTTTACGCATTTCTGTTCGGGTTTGTGGTAAGCAAGATAACAAGTATCTTTCTTCAGTTTCCTTCTTCATTCAGCTGGAAACACCAACTCGTTTTATCATTGGGCGCCGGTGTCTATGAGGAATTTTTGTTCAGAGTTGTGCTGATAACTCTTTTCGTACTTATTTTCACAAAAGTTGTCGGACTTACAAAGATCTTTTCGGTAACAATCTCTATTATTCTCTCCTCCCTGATATTTTCCGGATTCCATTACATAGGTTTCCTCGGTGAACCGTTTCTTTTCAGCACTTTTATGTTCAGGTTCATAGGCGGAACTATATTATCCATTCTATATGTTGTTAGAGGCTTTGGAATCACGGCATATACTCACAGCTTTTATGATCTATTTATCGTTGCAGGAATTTTAGGATGAAATATCCGTTTCAGGTAAAATATAAAGTGGCTTTCCGCGATATTGACATGCATGGCGTTCTACACCATTCAAATTTTTTTTACTACTGCGAAAAGGCAAGAGTCGCGCTCTTGGAATCAAGCGGTCTTCCTTACAATTCGGTGATCGATCTGGGATTAGGGCTAGTATTAGTGGAAGCTAAACTCAGATATTTTGCTCCGGTAAAATTTGATGACATTTTGGTGCTATACCTTGGAGTGTCTGAATTTAAAAAGACCTCCTTCAAAATATTATACTCATTGGAGGTTAATGGCAAAAAAGTATCTGAGGGACATACTCACCACGTTTGCATTAATTTAGACTCGGGAAAACCGATTAAATTCCCCCTAAAACTTATCGAAGCGATGAAAACATATCCGGTCGGAACCTGACCATGAATTATCATATTACATTGATTGAAGGCGATGGTATCGGACCGGAAGTAATGGGTTCTGCTCTTGAAATTCTTGATGCCGCCGGAGTGGATATCAGATGGGACAAAGCGATAGCAGGACAGGAAGCGGTAGATAAATTCGGTGAAACGGTACCGGAAGAAACTATCAACTCGATTAAAAAAACAAAGGTAGCCTTCAAAGGACCTGTGACAACGCCCATAGGAAAAGGATTTCGATCCGCTAATGTAAGCCTGCGTCAAAAACTGAATCTTAACGCTTGCATGAGACCCGTAGCAAACCTTCCCGGCATAACTACCCGACATCAAAACGTTGATCTTGTCGTGGTCAGAGAAAATAGTGAGGGTCTTTATTCCGGTCTTGAACACCAAGTTGTGAAAGGAGTTGTTGCCAGTCTGAAAGTCATCTCTCGGAGCGCATGTAATGCCATAGGTCAATTCGCATTTGACTACTGCCGTAATCATGGGAGAAGGAAAGTTACGGCTGTGCACAAAGCGGCGGTCATGAAAAAATCTGACGGTCTGTTTCTTGAAGAAATTAGAAAAATCGCAAAAAAAAATCCGTTCATTGAATATGACGAATTGGCGATCGACAGCCTCTCAATGCAGCTCGTTATGGAACCTTCAAAATTTGATGTATTGGTAATGGGTAATTTATACGGTGACATCATCAGCGATCTGGCAAGCGGATTGGTAGGAGGACTCGGAGTGGTGCCGGGAGCTAATATTGGGAAAGATTATGCCGTGTTCGAGCCTGTGCATGGCAGCGCTCCCGACTTAGCCGGCAAGGGTTTGGCAAATCCGCTTGCCGCTGTACTTTCAGGAGTTCTAATGCTCGAGTATCTCGGTGAACATGCTGCAGGAGATCGCATCAGAGATGCGGTTTATAAGGTGCTTGAAGATGGGAAAATCAGAACAGCTGATCTGGGCGGAAAATCAAGCACAAATGAATTTACCAGGGCGATCATAGAGATATTATGAGTAAGACTGTTACAATAATACCCGGCGATTGGATAGGCCCAGAGATAGCCAAAGAAGTGACGAGAGTGGTGGATGAGTCGGGAGCAAAAATTGAATGGGATTGGCAGGAATCCGGAGAAAAAGCGATAAAAGCTCACGGGACACCTTTGCCTCAAGAGCTGATGGACTCTGTCGAACGCAACAAAATTGCCCTTAAAGGTCTGATAGATATACCGCTCGGCGCTCCCTATGAGCCTCCAACAGTGGCTCTAAGAAAATCATTTGATCTTTATGCTAATCTGAGACCATGTAAACTATTCCCGGGCATCGAAAGTCGGTATGATGAAATTGATATCGTCGTAGTGAGGGAAAATACTCAGGGAGAATACTCCGGAATCGAACATAATGTATCGCCTGATATCGTAGAGATGATGAAAGTCGTCACTGAAAATGCTTCAAGACGAATTTCGAAATTTGCTTTTGAATATGCAGTAGAAAACGACCGAAAAAAAATAATTACTGCTCACAAAGCGAATATCATGAAACTTTCCGACGGATTGTTCATGGATATAGCAATTGAAACCGCCAAAGAATATCCCGGCATAGAACATAGTACGATGATCATAGACGCTTGCTGCATGAATCTTGTGATGAACCCCAATCGATTCGATGTTTTACTGATGGGGAATCTTTACGGTGACATTGTTTCCGATCTTGTAACAGGAATGGTCGGAGGGATCAGCGCCGTATACGGAGTGAATATCGGCAAAGAGATTCGTGTTTTTGAAGTTATGTACGGGAAAGCGCCCGAAAAGGCAAACGTGTCGGATGCCAGCCCCCTACCCTTGCTGATGTCAGCCATCGCTCTTCTTAATTATTTAGGTGAATCCGATGCCGCAGAGAGCATTCGTTCATCAATCTCTTTAAACTTAAACGACGGTATCAAGCCTGCAAACTTAGGCGGGAACGCCTCTCTCGTGGATTTCACCAATTCCATCATAGAAAAGTTGCACTGATTAAAGAGAAATTGGGTGTTTTATCCAAAGTATTCGTACCGGTCACAAATTTATGAATATTTGCGATTCAGAATTAATCCGATGAAATATTTATCCGGTTAATAATTAGATATTATGCCCGCTAAAAACAAAATAATGATCTTAGGATGCGGCGGCATGCTTGGAGAAGCTTTCTATAACACATTTAAAGGCGATTATGATATTCGAGCGTCAGATATTGACGTAAATGAATCCTGGTTGACTGAGCTGGATGTCAGAAATTACGATGCGATAAGGCAAGATGCTTTAAAGTTTAAACCGGAATTTATAATTAATCTTGCCGCTTATACAGATCTTGAATTTTGTGAAAATAACCCAGATGAGACATTTCTCACCAATACAAACGGTGCAGAAAATGGAGCGCGAATTTCAGAAGAGATGGGCAGTACTTATGTATTCATTTCAACCGCGGGTATCTTTGATGGTAACAAGGATATTTACAACGACCATGATATTCCCTCACCGCTCAGTGTTTACGGGAAATCGAAATATCGCGCCGAACTTTCAATAAAAGATATTTGTACAAAATATTTTATTTTTCGTGCCGGCTGGATGATGGGAGGAGGTCAGAAAGACAAAAAATTCGTTCATAAGATCATAAAACAACTTATAGAGGGTAAAAAAGAGCTTTATGTTGTCAACGACCTAAAAGGTTCCCCTACTTATACGTATGACTTTGCTGAAAACACGAAGGAAATGATCGCTACAAAGTTTTACGGGCTTTACAATATGACTTGTGAGGGCGGTCCCTCCCGTTATGAAGTGGCTGCGGAGATGCTGAAAATATTCGATTTACAGAATAGAATTGAACTGATAGAGGTCAAATCCGATCATTTCAGCCAAGAGTATTTTGCTCCACGTCCTGAATCGGAAGTATTGGACAACCTTAAATTAAAAACGATAAATCTTGATAATATGAGAGCCTGGGATCTTAGTTTGAAGGAGTACCTTGAGAAGGATTGGGCTCAAATTGTTAAAGAGAAAGTGTCGTAACATCCTAAAATCCAAATTAAAGATCAATTGAGAGAATCTTACGATTATATAATATTAGGGGCTGGGGTCGCCGGTCTCTCCTTCGCTCACGAAGTTGCAAAAAATGGTAATAGCGTCCTGATTCTTGAAAAAGCTAAGGTCATCGGCGGTCTCTCTCAAACACTCGAATATAAGGGATTTCTGTTCGATTATTGCGCTCACAGATTTCATACCGCTGACAAAGAATTACTCGATGAAGTAAAAAATATTGTCGGCTCCAATTTTACCAGGCATATTCAGAAGAGTCGCATGTATATGTTCGGCAGGTTTCTGAAATATCCATTCGAACTACAAAATCTGCTCAGGGCGATGAAACTCACACAAGCTATGAGGGCGGTATTTTCTTTCGGTTTGAAATTTATTATCCGTCAGCTCCGAGCTCTGCTAAATATGGAGCGAACCGATTTTAAAAGCTACAAAGATTGGTTTGTTCATTATTTCGGCAATACACTTTATTCGATCATGTGTGAACCCTACACCACGAAAATATGGAAAACTAATCCGGGCAATATTTCTGCCGATTGGGCAGATCAGAGGTTTCAAGGCACAAAATTGGTAAAACTCTTTAAAAGGATCATCGTAAAATTGCTGAAATTGGACTTTTCTTCCTATTCACTCGAAGATGACAGTTTGGCACCTGACGGCGGAGAATTTTATTATGGTGAGACAGGCGCGCAAGATATCCCCCATGGATTCGAAAGAGAACTGAAGAAATTAGACTCTGAAATTCTCACAAAAGTGGTCATTTCTAAAATTATTGAAAATGAAAAGGCGGTCGAATTCACAATGAGTGGAAGTGAAGAGTCTGTTCACAAAGTTGCCGCTAAAAAATCAATTATCAGCACCATCCCGCTGCATGACTGTTATGATTATGTAGATCGCGATAAGAAAGAAGTCAAAGAAAGTCTTGATAGCCTGAAATATATGGACATCATCTTCGTATATTTATTGATTGATAAAGAACAGGTGAGTAACGATCATTGGTTATATTTCCCTGACGAAGATATAATATTCAATCGGTCGGTCGAATTTAAATCCTGGTCCAAAAAGATGACGCCGGAGGGGAAAACCGCTATATGCCTTGATATTACATGCTTCGAGGGTGATGATACTTGGAATAAATCTAATCAATCACTTATTGAAGAATGCATCGGTTCATCGGTTAAAGTTGGGTTGATTGAGGAGAGTGAAGTCTTCGATTCACTTGTAATACGAGTCAAAGACGCCTACCCCTTTTACGATTTGAACTACAAGAGCAAATTACTGAAAATCGTTACTTTCTTAGAGGATAAGAATGTAGTTCATTGTCTCGGAAGAACAGGTATTTTTAGGTATAATAATTCTGACGGCTCAATCGAAATGGGGATTCAATTAGCAAAAAAACTTATTGCTGACGAATCTGGCGCTACTGCTCTTGATTACGAGATTAAAGAGATCAGTTACTAATAGTATTGCTATCTGTCCGTTATGGTACGTACTACCCTTGCCTGTTGTTCCTCACCCCATCTATTACTATCCATATTATGTTTTGTTTTTTATTAACCAGGTAAATGTAATTTAAATTCCTTCACTATAATATACTTAATTTTCATCATTTAGAATTTTTATTAGTTGGTTTACTACCCTATTTGATTTCAGAGACTTTGAAAGTAAACTTGCATCTAATTCCCCACTGTAGGTGTCATATTTCAATATTGATGGACGTCCTCCATTGGGCAAGATATCTTCTTCCACAGGTTCAGCTAAATCAACGGTACTTTGATATGAATGCCAGCTGTCTGCTTCATCGAAAGTATTGTTTGAAGATAAATTCCTTTTATCAAGCCTTCGGCGAATTTCGTTTTCATCTTCGCATACTACTTGCAAAATGCAAATAGGGACAGATTCTGCCAGAGCAAAGTCATACACTGCTGTTCTCTGTTTCCGAAAACTGAAAGTTCCATCGAGAATTGCGTTATCACCAACGGAGATCTCTTTTTTTGCCCTTTCAAGCATTTCATTATACACGACAGGGGATACTACGTCAACAAAAACTGAATCTGATAGAATAAAATTATATGCACCCAAGGATTTATTAGATTTATCGGGCTGTAGATTCATCTCCTTACGAACTGCAGCGGAATGGAATACTTTTGTATTGGGGATACGGTCAGCTATCTTTTGGGCAACATAGCTTTTGCCTGTTGCCGTAAAGCCATTCATTATTATTAGTAGACACATTGCATACAGGAATTTTAAACCACAATTTTATCTGTTGGATAATTCAGAAACTTAATAGAGTAATCAATAACTTCATTATTATGGGTCAAAATACCGTGTGCATCTCCGGGATACAGACCGGGTGGAGTAATAACAAGTTTCTTAATTACATAGCCACCTATATCCTCAACTGGGATTTCATCTCTACGATTTATATTCATATTTTCCCCTGTAATTATCAAAGTGTTTCATGGTTCCTATTAGCATCTGAGATGAAGGGAAGTTTGATTAGTTAATTAAATTCCTATATGCGATCGTCCGGTGTAGTTGACGTTTGTTTTCTAAACCGGAGTTCGCATCCAAATTTTATTTCTTTGAGTTCATTCGAGTAAGTACCACTCCTGATACGATTCATTCGTTTTTGGCGCTGACCTTATCATTTGATGCCGGCATCTTTACTGCAAGATGAATTGTTTTCACACTTTCGCCACTATAACCGTGTCGTTCACCGGGCTGAAGTAGCACACCATCCCAGGGTTCCATTTGAATAGTCTCTCCTTCAACGGTAATTTTACCTCCTTCGGGAAACCAAATTATTTCCTCCGATTCAGAATGATAATGATCATCAAATTTACCATTTGGAAGATCTGAATGATAAAATATAATACTATCCACAGGAGTTTTAAATTTATGTTCAAGAAGAACTCTGCTTACTCGTCCATAAGGTCTCTCGAATTTTTCTCCTTCACTAAATTTTAATATTTTCATGTTCTAATTCCTATTCCACAATTACATTGTCTTTGCCATAAGGATATTTAATAGCTATCAAATTTATGTACGTTTCAGCTTTGAATGAATACTCATTGAACTTCCAATCTACAAAGGAAGAAGGTTTAATTAAAAGAAAGAGTTACCGACATCCTCTTTAATCCATCATTTATTGAGTAATCTAAACATTGTTTCTTTAATTTAGGGTATAAATTAATTTAAATCAAATGGAATTTCTTAGCCTTTTACTTCTTCGAGATTATCATTGCCAATCAATGCTAATGAAGCTCATTTTTCTCTCTAATCTCAACGAATCTTTGATATATAATCGGTAGAGAAAAAGTTTTGCTTGACATTCAAATATCCAACTTATAGCTTTTATTTGTGTTATTAAGCATAATGTTAACAACTTTGCACCGTATATATTGGATTGGATTTTACACAGTTTTATTGCCAAAATAAATTGGGGATTATCCCCTTCGCATATCCCTATTAAAAAGTAATTTTATGAATAAGGATTATAAATGCATGCTGTGATTTTAGCCGCGGGTCAGGGAACTCGGTTAAATAAAAATCTCCCAAAATGCCTAATTGAGATCAACGGAGTGACTTTGGTAGAGCGTCAGGTCGCTATCTTTAAATCGGTAGGGATCAAGAACATTACCGTAGTCATCGGGAACGGTGGAGTTTGGACTCCCGAACATCATAAGTTAATTAATAATATCAAGGGCATAATTGTAATCATTAATGAAAGATCGATTGGAACTCAAAGCCCTTACAGCCTATATCTCGGTATCAAGGACATCAATGATTCAATCATTGTGATCGACGGAGACATTGTTCTCGAAGAGAGCACTATCAAGGCATTATCAGAAATCGAAGATAAATCAATATTATTAGCCAAGTGGAATGAGGATGGGACTGGAAGTAAAGTTATTTTTGAAGAAAATAAGAAAAAGAGCTACATCTTAACCCAAATGAGTGATCAGATAATATCCGAATATGTTTACGCAGGTGTCATCAGGATTGACATTAAAATCATCAACCTCCTAAGAGAAATCTTAGGTAAAGGAAAATTCGACAATGAACAACTTGAAATGCCTATCTCTGAATTGCTCAATCATACTCGCATAGAATGCATTAAATTGCTGAGCAATTATGAAGGCAACGAGTTGCTTGAATTGGCTGTCATGGCGGGCGGATCTTATTCTAAGACGAGCAAAGTGCTTAAAGGGAAGAATAAATTACCGATGATTCGTAAAGAAATTACTCCACAAGGTGAGAGTAAACTTATTGACGAAATTGAATGGATCACCAACCTTCCCGATCCGGTAAAGAAACACTTTCCGGTTATTATTTCACAAAATATAAACTTGGAACCCACTTATTACGAGATGCCATGCTACTCATTCCCCACTTTACGCACATTATTAATGGATGGAGAGATTAATTCCGGTGAAGCTCTTCAATATCTTACCAAAATATTTGATTTTGTCTTTAAAGAACTCTACACAGAAAAACAACCAATTCGCAGAAATTATATTAAAGAAATCCACCTCCGTAAAATTTTTACTCGGTTGCATGAAACCAAAAATATGGTTTATTCGTTTCGAGAGTTGATAGACGCTGAGCAATTGATAATCAATGGAAAGGAATACACTAATATTTTACCGATAATAAGTCAGATCAGCCAGAACGGTAAAATCATCAACTTGATCTCACCAACCTCGGCTTCTCGTACTCACGGCGATTTACATTTTGACAATATTTTGATTAATCGCGAAAAAGATGATTTTATACTGGTCGACCCAAGAGGGAATTTTGACTATGACATCACTTACGATTTAGGAAAAATATGGCATTCTTGTCACGGGCTATATGATTTCATCCATTCTGGTAAATTCACAATTGAAAGGGACGGATTAAAATTAGATTACAGGTTTGAGGAGAGCGATTCTCTAAAAGAATACAATATCGTATTACAGTCACTTCCATCTTTACTAATTGACTATGATGAAATCAAAAACGATGATTCTTGGTTAATTAAGACTCTTTTCAGCGAGGCATCTCATTTCGCCAGCGTTGCGCCTTTTCATATAAAAATGGATGGAAATGAGAATTTAGCTATCCTGTGTTACATCCGCGGTGTTGAACTGATGAACGATTTTTATGAGTTAGCCTTAGAGAAAGTTAAGTCCGAACAGGTAATTGAAGGTCATCTAATTAATGTGAATACTTCTGAAGATTTTCAGATAGCGCAAATTAAATTTAAATGAAAATATTGTTGACAGGCGGGAGTTCGTTTTTAGGGAAAAAAACGCTTTCGCTAATCTCCGATAGTTTTAATGTTATAGGCACTTTCAATAGTAAAAGATCGGAGAAACTGATACACTTGGATTTATCAGATATTGCTCAGATATCTAAGATATTTAATGAAATATTGCCTGATGTAGTTCTCCATCTCGCCTCAATAACCGACCTTTCTATTTGCGAAAATAATCAAGAGATGGCTAAAATTGTTAACTCAATTGCAACATTGGAATTAGCCAGAATGTGTGACTTAAACAATGCCAGAATGATTTATATCTCTTCTGATTATGTTTTTAGCGGTAATGATGGACCATATGATGAACATGCCAAACCCGGTCCTTTAAGTTATTACGGCCAATCGAAACTCGGTGGGGAAGAAATTCTTTCAATCTTGAACAATTCAGTTGTCTGTAGAATCCCCATTCTTTATGGATTTAATGACCAAGATGATAAGGAGACATTTGTATCACAAGTTTTAAGAAAAACCGATAATAAAGAGAAGTTCAGGGTTGACAACCATAGGATCAAATACCCTGTACTAATTGACGATGTCGCCATCTTCATCAAAACGTTGGTGGAAAGTACCGAAACGGGGATTTTTCATCTCTCAAGTAAACTTCCCTTAACCAGATATGATTGGGCATTGAAAATTGCTGAAACTTTTGACATTCCTGCCACACTCATTAAAAAAGATGACGAACTTGAAAAAGATGCATTCCCGCCTAGACCAGTGGATGTTGACTTACTGAATACTAGACATGATTTTGTATTTCGTTCAGTAGATGAAGGACTCCGCATTATCAAAGAACAAATGGGTAATAAAAGTCACTTGAATTAACCGGCAAAATAGGAGATTGAGATACAATTGAAATTATTACTTTCAGAAAATATCAAAAAGGATCACAGGGATGATGGTAGGGTAATACAAAAGTTATTTTCGGGAAAATTAGCGGAAAATTTTAATAGTTTTGCTATTTATGTAGTTGAGATACCAGCAGGAACGTATGTTCCTATCGTTTATCATACTAAATCAGTTAAGCTTTATTACTTTATTACATCGGGTAGTGTGTCAATCAACGGTGATAATTATAAATTTTCACCAGAAGATGCTGTGCTCATTGAGCCAGGTGAACCCCATGCTATCCTGACAGAGTCAGATACTAAACTTTTTGAGGTGAAGATTCCCGATGAATCTGATAAAATTGTTTTGCAGGAAGATGACGGTTGAACTGATTGACTTGATAATTTAGAGAATATTCTAAAAAGTTCTATTCAGAATCAACAATCCTGTCTTGGATGTTACCTTCCGCTCGTAGATGTCAGAAATAAAATACTTCAGTTTAACGCTTTGTAACCTTGTCCCTTGCCCTGCAGCTAAGATTATTGCTCTCATTGTTTTATTTAAAGGATTTATTAACGATTAAATGGATAATTGAGCTACAGGAATATTCTCTTCAGATTCAAAATAAATCTTTAAACGCTCGGCGAATGACACAGAAGGTTCATACCCAAGTATAGCACGGGCTTTGGATATATCAGCCAATGAATGTTTCACGTCTCCCTGCCTCGTTTCTCCGAAGATAGGCTCAATCGAAATGGGGATTCAATTAGCAAAAAAACTTATTGCTGACGAATCAGACGCTACTGCTCTTGATTACGAAGTAAAAGAGATCAGTTATTAAGGATCGTAAATCGGCATAATTAATTAGGCTGGTTTAATCAGAATTACCATGAATCTCCTTCTTCAAAAAATAATATTGATGTAAGAAGTCAGTTTAATAAATAACTAAAATAGTTTGTAGGCCAATGGACTTCTACTGTCATTCCAAAATATATTAGCGAGTAAGAGGTATGAAGTAAATGATAAACTATGGGTTATCAAATTGTTAATAATATACTTGAAGCAATGGGTATATAGTAAAACAAATGAGAATTAATGGGAAAAACTGGACACATATTAACATTTGAGATAAATTATAAAATCTAATTATTATCAAATTACCCTAGTCCAGAATCAATGAAGGCTATTTACTCGAATATGAAAATCACTGTTCTTAATCTTTTCATCTGTGAATTAATGCATTGTTAAACAATTTTAATCCTAATATTGAAGATTTGATTTTATAGAATATTTGGAAATCGTGGCCATTTTAATTTTCCTAAATAATTTTTTTAAGAATCTATAAATTGATAAAACTAGTTAGGCTCAATTGAGTATTTTAAAACCTCCTCTCTGTAGAGATATAAGAATTCAGTAAATTAATTTCGAATTCTTGTAGATGACAACCTTACTCTAACTATATCATGATATTTATATTCGCGTTTCTATGATGTTTACTAAAAAAGGGATAATTGATTTATCCCTTTTTCTACTTTCATTTAATCAAGCAATCTTGAAGGAGATAGCCAGATCTTTTGGAATATCTAAAGAGACGGTTATCTCTCTTCCCACCCTTCTTAAACATTTGGAAATTCCAGAAGTTGAGCTATTAAATAGTGATGATAACTCTTTCACCTTATAACCTTGCATTCTTTTTATAAGAATCGAGCGGTCTCTTTCCGTTAATGTTGTCAGGAAGTTCTTAAAATCTATCCTAAACGCGATCATATCGGCTAAAGGTATGCTTCTCTTATGGAATGAATCTATCAAAAGATCATCTGATCCTTCTGTTCCACCTAAGTGCAACACCCTGACATCATCATTATAGTATCTAATTTTTGAATACACATCTTTAGTACCGTTGTGTCCGTTATTTCCGAAAGGTCTTCGCTTTTCACTTCTGAATTCACCTGCCCGGTATTGCATGTTATTCACCAACTCTCCAAGAGATAGTTCATATCTTCGTGAAAAAGCTGAAGTATATGTTGTATATGATAGACAGAGAAGATCTTGCTTAAGATCCATATCTCCTCTCGATATTCTCTCAGCATGCCGTTCCAAATGGGCGTACATATCCAGATACTCCATGATTTGCCTCCTCTGTTTTTTATTATTGAATTGAGGAGGCGATTACACAGGTATTAGATGTTCCTATGCCTCCTTATAATGTTGGTATTCGCGGTTTGATCTATTGAACATGATTTAATCTGAGTTTTTTACGAATATCTAGGTTACGAGAATTTCATCTTCTCGTATGATTTCTACTTTATCTTCAAGTAATTTTGATCTGACCTAGCTCCATAGAAATGATCTTTGGATATCTTTTTGCAGTCTTCTATCTTCAGAATATCCATTTGTATGCTGAAACTTTTTTTGCAATTTACACCCAGACATAACATATCTTGGCAAACATTTCTGCCTCTTTATGAAATATGTAAATAGTGACTAGTTAACGAAATCAAGTCTAATAAATCTGTTTTTCTCTATTATACATATACGTAAAATCTACTGCTAATTTCACTATTTAAAGAGTTCTTTGCCTCCCTTTCAGCATCATCAGAAACTTACTGAGTTAGGTTACCTATAAGTATATTTAGATAAAGATTTGAATCAAAATTCTACTCTTACTCATAAACGGGTGTTATTATTATACCACTCTACATATTTTTTAAGCCCTTCTCGCACCGAAGTTTCCGGCGCATAATCAAGAAGCTGCTTTGCCTTGTCGATGTTCGCGAATGTTTTATCTACATCTCCCGGTTGCATCGGCAAATTTTCAGTGATCAGCTCACAACCTGTCGACTCCCCAATAAGTTCAAGAAGTCTGTTCAAATCTACCGTTTCCGATTCACCTATATTAATAATCTCAAAATCGAGATCTCTCTCAACCGCCGCTGCTATTCCCTGAATTATATCATCTATATAAGTAAAATCCCTGCGGGAATTGCCGTCTCCATAAATTGAAATAAGATCCCCGTCATAAGCCTTCTTCACAAATTTTGCTATCGCCATTTCGGGACGTTGTCTCGGACCATATACGGTGAAAAACCGTAAGCAAGTCGCCGAAATTTTGTAAAGATGCCAATAGTTATAGCAGAGAAGTTCGGCAGCTATCTTGGTGGCGGCATATGGGGAGATCGGATTATTTACATTCATCGTTTCCTTGTAAGGAACATCAGGCGAATTCCCATAAACTGAAGATGATGACGCTAAAACCAACCTCCTGATATTATTTTTCTTCATCATCTCCAATATATTAAGCGTTCCGAGCACATTTACCCGATTATATCCGAGTGGATCCTCAATCGACGGTCTGACACCCGCCTTTGCCGCCAAGTGAACGACTACCTCAAAAGTATGTTCATTGAACACCTTCTTAATAGCCTCTGTTTCCGTAATATCGCCTTCTATCAATTCGAATAAATCATGGGAAATTGAAGATTTTAAGTTCTTCTCTTTAACAGCGCGATCATAGAAAGGATCGAAATTATCAAATCCCACCACCATGTTTCCCTCTTCTAATAACCGTTCACTAAGATGCGAACCGATAAATCCGGCTGCTCCTGTAACAAGTATCTTCAATCTTTATAATTTTCCATTGTATTATGCCGTTGACTTCAAAGCGACGCAAAATCTACAACTCCGAATGCTGAATTACAATAAAGATTCATTTCGGTTCTCAGGCTAATATATGATCTATCTTCCTGAATTAACTTGTTTACTTAACACGGCATATCTATAATTACGGGAGAATAAATTTAAAGATATGATCTTGGTCTTTAACTTGTTTAATATTAGGTGTTTATAAGGATAAATAATGAAGATAAATATGGCTGATTTAAAGAAACAGCATGATGGAATAAGAGAGGAACTCGACAGCGTAATCAAGGAAGTAATTGACAGCAGCGCCTTTATACTTGGAAGCAAGGTAACTGATTTTGAAAACAGTTATTCCGTATTCACCGGCGCTAAACACACTGTCGGAATGGCATCAGGTACAGGAGCTCTTCACGCTGCTCTCGTTGCTCTTGATGTAGGCGTCGGAGATGAAGTTATAACCGTTCCGTTTACTTTCGCGGCAACCGTAGAAATGATCTACCTCAGCGGAGCCAAGCCCGTTTTCGTTGATATTGAGCCCGATAGTTTCACTATGGATGTTTCTAAGATAGAGGATGCCATAACGGATAAAACAAAGGTTATCATGCCTGTTCACCTATACGGTCAGATGGCGGATATGGATCGGATCATGGCAATCGCGGAGAAGCATCAACTCAAAGTTATCGAAGATGCTGCTCAGGCGCAGGGAGCCGAATTCAACGGAGCTCACGCCGGCACCATAGGTGACATAGGAACGTTCAGTTTTTTCCCAGGTAAAAATTTAGGAGCCATGGGCGATGCAGGAGCTTGTACTACTAACAGAGACACATTGGCTGAAAAAATGAGGATGATTTTAAATCACGGACAGAGCATTAAATATGAGCACACTATCATCGGCTACAACTATAGGCTTGATTCAATTCAAGCCGCCGTGCTCGACGTTAAATTGAAAGAGCTCACAAAATGGAATGCCCACCGGAATAAAATCGCATCGGTATATTCTGAAAATCTAAAGGATACAGGTCTGATTCTGCCCATAATAAATGAAAACAGAAACCACGTGTGGCATCAATATGTAATCCGGACAGGGAAAAGAGAAGAGCTTAAGAAAGCCCTTGCTGAATTGGGTATCGCAACGGCGCTTCATTACCCGATTCCTTTACACTTACAACCCGCTTTTTCTTATCTAAATTATTCTACAGGTGATTTTCCGGTAGCGGAATTGTGCAGTGAAGAGGTATTATCCTTACCTATGTACCCCGAACTCCCTGAGGAAACCGCTGTTGAGATCTCTCAGGAGATTGTAAAAATCTGCAAAGAATTGGGAATTTAAATTAGTTAAAAGGCGCCGTTCAAGCTCAGATGTATTTTCCCGTTTGAGAAGCTGTCGCCCTCACCGATACCGAAATCGATTCCTATTTGACCTACTGCGGTTGAGGTTCTTATCCCCGCTCCGTAAGAGTATCTGCTGATATCTCCTTCCTGCTGTCTGTCGGAGATGAATCCTATATCGGTGAAAACGAACAAACGGGAAATTTTGCCCGTGATAAGACGATATTCAATATTTGCCCAACCTACACTCGCTCCTCTGAATTGATTTTCCCTATAGCCCCGCAATGAAGTCGCGCCCCCGACCCTGAACAGGTCGCTGAAGGGCACTTTCCCATCATCTGTTCTAACGTTGAACGCATGGATGTTCAAAGAGATAATACTTCGATTTGTAATTCCAATATAATATTCCGCTATCAAACTCACCCTTCTTCCACCCTCGCCTTTCTTCCCTGATTCTTTTCTAAGCGCAGTGCTGACGCTGGTCTCATAATAAAATCCCTTTAGCGGATTAGCCGGGAAATCTCTGTCATCATAAGTAAAGCCCCCTGTAACAAGATAAATTGAGTGATCGACCAAACCATATTCCTCCTGAGCGAATGAGCGGGCGCTTATATTCTCCCGGGCGCTTTCGCCAAAAAGAGTCAGGTTGATTGAAAAGGGAATTTTCACCCTCACTTCAGAGTTTCGTTTCAGATATGAAGAGTCTTGAACCAACTGCGAAAATCCCAAACCTAATTTTAAATTCAGATCGAACGGATACGGCTCCTCATAGCTTAATTTCAATTCCTCCGTATTCCTGTCCTCCTTGCTCCATTTTGCCTGGAGTCTCCGCCCGCTGCCGAATAGATTCCCGAATCCGAAATCGAGAGATCCGGTAAAGTATCCGTCACTTCCTCCGGAACTTTCGGGAATATATCCTATGATCCCCTGCATCCTGTTGGCGCTCGATTCTTCTAAGTTCACGATTAGAGCCTTTGAGCCGTTCAAGCCTGAGCTGATGCCCAATTGCTTCGCATTAGAGATATATCCCAATCGATTTAGGGAGGACAAGCGCCTGTCAAATCCCGTTATGCTGTATTTCATACCTTTATTGAATTGCATCTCATTAAGTAAGAATCTCGGGTTTGTATTTTCATTACCTCTGAATAACACACTGTCGATCTCTATCAGTTCACCCGCTTCCAAATCAAATTCAAGAACGACTTCATGCTCACTTTCAGAATGCAGGATCACGGAATTCACGATCACCTTAGATAAAGGGTAGCCTCTCTCGGCTAATTCGGTTGACATTTTTACCGCCTCGTTTCTGATCAGTTCTTTACTTATATTCTCTCCCTCAAAATCACCGAGACTCTCTTCTCCAATTATGTCACTGTTTTTCAAGCGGCTCTTACCGAAACTATATGATTTTCCCTCATTCATCAGCAAATTCATTTTGGTAATTTTTTTACTCTTCATAAGAGAAAATCTGTCGATGACTGCATCGAAATAACCTCTCTCTCGATACAGCAACAAGATCCTGTCGCTGAGCTGCTTTGCGTTCTCTTTGGAATATCTGTTCAACAGCTGCTCAATGTCAGCAGCCTCTCTTTCGCTTACTCCGGAGTGTTCAAACTCAATAGATTGTGAAAAGGCGAATGTCCAGCCTGTCAGTGAAATCAGAATGACTAATAATATGGATTTCGCTAAAACCATGCTCTAACTTCCGCTTTACCCACATGACGTGTATCGCGGAAGGATTCATTCCTCCCTTCATATGTTAACATGGCGTTCAAGTTACTTCCCATTTTGTAGTCAAAGCTGAGGCTCCATTTATAGCTATCTCCCTCTTTAAGTCCATTCGCCATTTCAAATGTCAGCGGAGCGCCGTTTGGGGTAACTCCGACGTGCGCCCACGAAGTCAGAAATCGTACCATCCCCCTTCCCTTGAGAAAATAATTATTTCTTAGCTCTATCTCTGTAAGACTTGCCTTCAGATCGTTTGAGGAAAGTCTATCCACATCCCTGCCGACAGTTAATTTAGCGCCGAATTCTACTCTGCTTGAAGGAAGACGTGAGAGATCAATGCTGACTTCATTGGATATTATATCCCTGCCTCTTCGAAGTGACGAAGAAAAAGAGCGGAGAGTTGAAGAGCGACTTCCCTCAATATCATATCTGGTTTTCGTTGAACGGGTTTGTCTCCATCTGAAAGATGCCTCTTTTGTCAGGCTCTCTTCACCACCGGTAATAAATTGATTATTAAAATTCTCTAAATATCTATATCTCAAACGTAAATAACTTCCGTTTCTCCGTTTGAACATTGTCAGATCCTCCTCAAAAGTCAGGTTCCCCAATAGAGTGCTGTCAGGATTTCTGAATTTGGAAGGTTCGAGGCGGAGCAGAGCGCCGGTGTCGGAATCTTTTGATTTTTCGTCGATCCTGATAAAAGTTCGAGAGCTCACACCCTGCCAGAAACCTGATTTTGCCCGCCTATTTCTTCTATTAGCGTTCAATCGTTTAGGTTCGATCATAAATCTCATACTCACCCGGATATCTGTTACTGGTTCATAATTGTCCGTTTGTCTTGTCCTGAGTATAAAATCTCCGCTGATGTCAGGAACATATTCATTGGCATCTTCATCAAATCGGAAATTTCCTCTTCCCTCCTCAACTTTCAGGTATACACGTTCGATTCCGGCAAGTAGTTCGCTTGCCGCTCTGTAGTCAATTACCAGACGCAGCGCTCCGTTCATCGGGTGCAGGTCGGAACGCATGTCTATCAGATTCGATTGAGAATTTGACGAATTATCCTTGAACACTCCTTTAAACTCCCGCGTTCTTCTTGAAAACCGTAAATTGGCTGAATAGATCTTAGTTGATGGAATCTCAATTCCGAGAGTTTTAGAAACCGCTTTTGAACGTGGTACCGACAGTCTGTCCAGACGCTCTTCGTCATTGCGAATAGTGTATTCCGTGAGAAGATTAAGCGGACCGATATTTTTTATTTCTATTCCTGCAAAATATTCCTTATATTTGAATCCGCTGTTCAAACTATCGCTATCCTCTTTATCCTCAAACTCAAAACCGAAAACGGGTGTGAAATTATTCCAATTCTTTTTTAAACGACCCTTTCTTCTTTTCCATTCGCTCTTGATCACTCCGTCATTCGTTTTTGAGTCTAAAATTTCCTGGTTCAGCTTGATATTTCCGAGAAAACGGATATTTTTTTCTCCACCGATCTCAATCCGGTCCGATCTCCATTCGTTCTCTACTTCAAGCCTCCCGAATCTGCCGTACAGTTCATCTGAACCTCTGCTTTTGATTTTTGCCCCGCCTTCCATGATAGTTTCCGTTCCCTCAAGCCCTACAGGCTTATTCCATCTTCTGTCAAATTCAATTTCATCGATCCGATCCAAACTGTTGAATTCTTCCGCTATCCTTCGGATGTACGAGTCGAATATCACTCCTCCTTTATCAGGCGCAGTTGTATTAAAGACTCCTTTGATGAGCAAGGCGCTTCCCGTGTTATCTTTGTCATTGAGAGATGAAAACGTGTTCTTATCTTTGCTGCTCAATCCGATCTCCGTTTGGATGCTGATCTTTTCCGAAGGCTGTACAGCCAAATTGAAACTTACTATCGATTGAGCTGACGGCGACCGAATTCTTTTTTTCGCAATATAGGAGCCGTTCCCACTTCCTACATATTCGAAATAAAAATTTCCCTGAGGCGAAACAAGCAGAGAATCGCCCAACTTATTGTCATAATCTCCATTCCCTTCACCCACCTGAGTAAAAAACACCGACCATACGCCGTTAAACGTTCCATCCTGGTTCAAACCGACATACTTGAAGACCGAATCTCCTTTTAGGGAACTGAAAATTTTATTATAAGCGCCTTTATCCTTCCCGACCTTGTTGCCGCCGTCAACGAAAACGTTTTCTTCATCAGTGGAGGCGAGCGCTGAAAGTTCCGACTCACTGAAAGTGGTTCCGATCGGATTATCACGGTCATCCGATTCTCTGATAAACCGACCTCCAAACCTGACCTTTCCGGCGATGATTTCCGTTGTCAACGAAGACGCCAACACACTTCGATTATAGCTCCTGTCCGAGAATTCGTAATCAACTGCAATTCGTGAATCGGAGGAAATGATGCGATATGGAGTGAATGTCAGCTCGGCATTTGAATAATCGATTACATAATCTTTAGTTTCACCCCTCGACATTTTTTCGCCGTCAATATATACGTTTTCGGAACCCGCGATTATAAATACCGCCAAATTACCTTCATCCCCGATAAGGCGGTAGGGTCCTTGATTTCCTTCTACCCCATTGAACGACAGGGTCCTGAATTTACCTCTGCTCACAGCGCCGGTGACCATGACAGTTGTGCCACCTACGTCAGCGCTGCCACTGCCTCCTTGCAGTTTTCTTCTATAATTAGCGAAGTTCGAGCCGCTCAGATTAACACTGATATCTCCAAGAGTAAGCTCAAAATTCTCTCCGGTCAATCCCACATAGACTTTATCTATCTCCTTCAGAGTCTGCGTATTTCCTTCCGGCTGGATCGGACTGTTTTGATCGGTCATAGACGCAATGAGATTTATGCCGTCGGAAATTTCTCCTTCCATTTGAATCCGCAAACTGGAATTCAGAGAGAGTCCTTCATTTGTTCCCACCTTCACTCCCCGCACCAAAGAACCATGTGTATTCAAACGTTCATCTCGAATTGGAGCCGTGCTGCGAATTGTTTTATCAGTCTGTGGATTGATTTTGACAAGAGACACCGAATCGTCCTCCGGAGAGATAAACCCTGTCCAATATTGCGCTACTATCGGTTCAAAGGGCTGATTTGTTTGATACGACAGCAGGAGGGAATCATATTCAATCGCACTGCCGGTTAATTTTAACACGCCGTTCATGTAATCAATTACGTAATCCATATTGAGCCGAAGAGTATCGTTTTTAGAAATCACTGTCTCAGAATTTTCTCTGATATGCCGATGAGGTAGAGGGTACACCGATGAATCAGGATATATTTTAATTTGTACTTCCCTGTCACGCACAGAGCGGTTCCTGATAATTTCTATCTCTTGAGCGTTAACTTCCTGTAACACACCGATTCCAATCAGTGCGAATAATATTAACTGAAATTTATATGATGAGAAATGTATCATCTCTTCTTGAGCTGTAAGATCTTGTTGCTCCGGGAATCCAACAGGTATAGCTCGTTCCCTCTGACAGCGATATCAACCGGAGCTGTTAATTGGCTTTCGAGTTCTGAAAGTTTTATCTCTGAATACGCATCGCTGTTTTCTTGAAAAATGAAAATTGAATTCAGTTCGATGTCCAGCAGGAAAACTTCTCCATCGCTTCCGACAGATAAAGCGGTCGCCGCCATGATTATCCCTTCACCTCTTGAGAATAGAAAATTCCCGAATTCATCATAATATAAAAGCATATTCCTTGCAACATCGGCTACAACAACTTTCTCATCAGGAGTTATTCCGATGCTCCCCGGTTCGATTATATTTCCCTCCGCATATCCTAATCCACCAAACTCCAAAAGAAATTTCCCTTCAAGGGAATATTTCAGCAATTTACCGTTGAACGAATCTGAGAGATACAAATTACCGCGAGCCGATTGAGCCACACCAGCCGGATACTCGAATTCTCCTTCTTCGAATCCTCCGCTGCCGTCCAGAATAGATATAAAATTCAGCTCCCTGTCATACCTTTGAATTCGATGATTATTCCGATCTGCCACAAAAACGTCCAAGGATGTGACCCAGATAGCCGATGGTGAATCGAACTGCTCCTCCTGCCATCCGAATCCACCTATAAATCCTAAAACTTCACCCTTTTTTGAAATCCGTAAAAGCCTGTTATTCCGCTGATCAAGAGCATAAAAATCGCCTGACTGCGAGATATCGAAATTCGTCAGTTCAGCCCCATTATCGAGACCCTCTATTTTCAGCTCTCGGCTGACCTCCCAGGTCGACTGTGCTTTGAGAGAAAGCTGCAATAGGGATATGAGCAAGATTAGGATAATTCTATTTGTCAACGTTCACTCCGGAAACGGCTCCATTGTTTTGCAATTACTTTAGGTTATAAATCTGTTCTTACTACCTGTAACTGTTAACTGGAGCGTTCCTCCGGGCTATTGGTTGAGAGTGATGAAAGAGTATTTTCAACTGTTACTCTTTGCGCCGGCTCTTTGAGGAACTTGACTCGAGTAATACTGATATAAACCATAACTGCCGATAATTATCAATATTATGCTGACTATTTGTGCTTGAGTGAATGCTCCGAAAAACAGATCGTTTTTCCGATAATATTCCACTATGAAACGCTGAATTCCGGATAAAACAAGATAATACCAAAGCGGTATCCAATTTGATTCAATTTTCTTTCTATTATACCAGATGATCGCGAAAATTGCGAATAGCGCTGTCATCTCGTATAGTTGAGTGGGGTGTACAGGAAAGTCAACAGGATCGATCCCGTTTGGAAAGGCTACTCCCCATGAAACATCTGTCGGTTTTCCCCAATCGTCTCCGACAAGGAAACAGCCTATTCTTCCTATTCCATGTCCCAACGCCAATAGAGGAGCCGTAATTCCTGCTACCATGCCTACGGATAAATTCAATTTACGAGTCCAATAAATGGTCGCGATCATTCCTCCGATAAATCCGCCATACCACACAAGACCGGCTCCTGAAAAAATCATTCCTATAGGATCCCTTAGAACAGAATCAAAATATATCAGAAGAAAATTCAGTTTGGCTCCAGCCACTCCGCCTAACGCCGCCGCCATAACCAATTCGTACGCGAGTTCAGGGTCTTTTTTATTTCTGCTCAGTTCTTTTCTAAGCAGCCACGCGCATGTTAGAAAGGCAAATGCCATCATGAATCCAAAACTTGTAATCTGTATTGGACCGAATTTGAATAGAATTGGGTACACTTCTGAATTTACTCCTTATCTGTGCTTATACTGTTTGTTTTAACGCAATCACGATCAATTAGTTCACTGATCATCATGCAATATTATAACTATTGCCTCTATAATACAAGCCTAAAGAGGTATTATAATAGATTTCAATTTCAATTCAGCGCGGCTTTCAACTCCTCCGCTTTTTCCCTTGTTAGAATCCCCTTTGTTTCACATTCAGTAACGGCTTTAAGCGCCAATATCCGATAGATTCCCAGCTCTTCTTCGCTATTTTCAAGTGATTTCAGATGCGCTCTCACCGACTCAACGTCGCCTCTTGCGATGGAGCCGGTCAAGGAACCAACGCCATTTTCATTCCAACCTTCGACGCTGCTTTTCGCAAGAGCCGTGACAACGTCTCTTGCCTCTTCCATACCCGCTTCCCCCATTAGTTTGAGGGATGACTCTAATAATATGTTGAGATAACCGCTCGCAAAGGTACAGGCGGCATGATATAACGCTTTTTTGCCCGCATCGATATGAAAAGGTATACCGCCTATCGATCTGACCAAATCCATAGCCATCCCCTTATCCTTCCCCTCAACAGCAAAGTGAACTCCTTCAAGAGGCAAAATATTTTCTGCCGGGAAAGATGCCACAGGGTGTATAGCTGCGGTTTTCGCGCCGCATTCCCGCAGTGGTTCCAGGATAGACGATTCTTTTATTCCTGAAGTATGAATCAGCAATGTTCCCGATTTATATTTCCAATCTTTTTTGATGACCTCTACCGCGCTTTCGAGAGAATCGTCCGGCAGTGTAAGAATGATCAGATCAGTTGTTTCGGGGATCAACGAGTAATCTTCTCCGAAGAGAGGAGCTCTGACCATTTCGGCTAAAGAGCCGGCAGATCTTGATGACCTGCTCACGATAGCTACCGGATTATTCCCGACGTTCACCAATGCGCTCAACAGAGAGCGTCCTACTCTGCCCGCGCCTATAAGCGATATATTCCGGCTCATATTTTCAGTTGCTTTTCTTCTCTTCAAATACTTCGGCAGAGAAGATAGAGATATTTGTCTCTTCGGATTTCCACGCATCCCGCGGTAAACGAGCCTTCTCGCAAGTGTGTTCTAGAAATCTGATTTTATCCCAATTGTTTTCTGTTGCTACTTGAGGTAAGAGTAAACCCTTGTCATTTCCCCTGCTGATAACCAATCCATGCTTGCCTACTTCAATTGCATCGGGAGAGTCGATTTTCTGCAGTGGAAACAGAAGTGAGATTTCCAACACAATATCATTCAATTCCGCCTCTTTTACCGGATCGAACCGTGGATCTTCAGTTGCGGCAGCTTTCGTCATCTCTACAATAGCCTCCGGAAGGGACTTAACACCCTCAAGGTAGCCGATACAGCCTCGCAGTTTGCCTTCTACGGTATGTAAGCTCACAAAAACGCCCATAGGCTCATAAGCCAAATTTGAGAGTCTCTCGGGTATTTTTACCTCTTCGCCCTTCACACAAACTGTGAGCACCTCTCTTGCGGCGCTTAACATATTATTCTTATCGGCGTCTGAGAACATAAGATCAACCTCTGATCACGGCAGAAAGATATCCGACAACAGAGGAATAATCGCCGCTTACATCACCCGATGTCGCATATTTCAGTATTTCTACGTTTGATGCACCCTGTAATCTTGCTGCCTCCATTACTATCAGCAGGGGATTAATACCGCACGCTTCACATTCACCACTCTTGCAAGCGGTATAGAGTTCATTAATGGACATACTTTCGATAAATCCGGCGGTGCTTTTATCAAGGAGATTGGCTTTATCCTGTTCATGAAAATGTGAAAGATCAGTGCTTGCGATCATTAAAACATCAGAGTTTGACCTGTTCACAGATTCTGACAGAACTGAAGCTATATCAGTTGCCATTGTTAGATCAATATTTCCAATTACAATCGGGACGATCTCAAAATCATCAGATAAGACCGCTTGAAGGAAGGGCAGCTGCACTTCCAAAGAATGTTCCTTGCCATGGCCGACAGAAGAATAATTAAGCTGGGCGGAGGCTTCAACCAACTCATTTGACAGCTCACTATCTATCGATATGTCTCCCATAGGAGTTGAATATGCGGAGCCGTCATAAATATTCCCTCCTTCAAAATATTCATAATGGCTCGGCGCTAATATGATTATTTTGCTGATCTCCAAATTTTTAAGAAGCCGATACCCTTCTCCGGCAACTGCTCCTGAATAAATGAGACCTGCATGAGGAGAAACCAACGCGATAATTTTTTTTTTATCTTTTGGAACCGCGTCAGACTCAAGGCAGCTTTCAACTAACGACTCTAACTCTACTCTGTCAGCGGGATAAAATGATCCTGCCACGGTGGCAGGACGGATATCGGTACTCATTATGAGGCAACCTGATTTTAATTTTTCTGCAATTAATATATCAGATCAGCGAGCGGAGTCAAAGGTAATTCTCTCAATCCAGATAATAGAAGAAGGGCCTTCATTTTCACTCTCCTATTTTGGATTAATTAACTCGTGTGTATGATAAATTATATTAATTGTCCCGGCTATAAAATGTCAAGCGTTATCTATAAAACGATTTTAATATCTATATGAGATAGAAAAGAGGAATCTTCCGTCAACCGCATCTTCTTTGATCAATTGCGTGAAAAGTTCACTACCTAACTGCCGCTCCCATTTTGTTCTAATATAAGTGAAATCCAATTTTATTTGTTTATCGAGCAGCATTCCCGCTCCTGCGGAAATTGCAAATCGGTCATCGCCAACATCATTCTTATATGCGCTTGGACTGTCGGACAATCCAAACCTGATCTTCGCATTTGAATACGGAAGAAGATATTCAAGTCCGACGCCATATCCGACGGTGGAATTTAAGTTCGCCGCGATAGCCCTGTTTATCTCTCCGTCTATGATAATATCGTTTAAATCGATTATATCAGAATCGAAATCTATCTGACTGTAATCAATAAAATGCAGGTCGGCGGCTATAAGAAAATCTCCGAAATTAGTAGAAATCCCGAGGTTAGATTTAAACGGCATATTTAATTTATATTCATTCGTTCCGACATCCTCAAGAGAGCCTACTCCAATATCTTCCACCTTGTAGTAAGTTGGCATAGTAATGCTTAGACCAACATTTGCTTTATCTCCTCGATACAGCCCCCCAAAAATCATCGAAAATCCGGTGTATTCAGCCTTGATAATATAGGCTATATCATCTGAAGTTCCTGTCAGCCGGAAATCGTAGTCACGACTCCCCGTTAGCAAGTTCAGAGAAACTCCAAATGAAGTTCGAGGCGAGATTTCTATTCCCATCGCTCCCGTCCAGGCTTGTATCCCTCCATTCTCTAAAACACTTAGTGTCCCGCCTGAATTATCAATTGGAGCGATTAAATTGTTATCAAAACCGTGAAGCATGTTTCTCCCGAATGCCCATACCAAACTTCCCCTCTGCGTAGGAACTTTAAAAGTCACACCAATGCCGTCCAGACGGCTATAACTCTCATCAGAAATTGAAGCCGAATTACTGCCGTACGATATATCCGCCGAGTGTGACAGATGACCGAAAGATGTATAAAATGAATTCTTATTCAATTGAGTAAGACCTGCGGGATTCCAAAAAGTAGCGCTGTAATCATTGCTGACCGCTGTATATGCCCCTCCTAATGCCAATGCTCTCGCACCCATCCCCCTCAACCCCACGAATGGACGTAATGCGTCTGTAATATCTTGAGCATTCGGCTGCATCGGCAAACTGATTAATAACAGAATTATTGATGCTGCGTATCTCAAATGTTCCTCTCTAAATTAAATTGGGAAGTCTGTTGTATTCACAGCAGGAAATTTATTAATTATCGCTCTTTTTACTTTTGCTTTTACTCTTACTGCCTGTACTCTTCCAAGGTGTGTTTGTTTTGGGTCTGGATCTGACTACCTCTTTTCTTGGACTTCTTGTAGAGCTTACAGAGCTTCTCCTGGGAGTCGATTTCGACACTTCTTTCCTCGGCTTATTGACAGTCCGTGGTTTCGTCGATTTACTCGAGCTTCGTTTTTTGTGATCGGAATCGGTCGCACTCGGCTTAGATACTTTTTGAATATTTACGCTCGAGCTTCCCGGTTTGCCACCGCGGTAAGGGGGTATGACCGCAATATTCGGAATGTAATATGGTACGGGATTGGGATTAGTGGGAGAAACACCGCCACTTGTCTGAGTTAAACTGTTGTATCTTCTCCTCTGATCCGAAGACCCTGAACTGCCATCTGTAACGTATACGATAGTTCGCGGGTAATATGAATATGGCCTGTAAATCGAGCCATAATTATTATAGTGAGGCGAATAATAATCGCTCCAATAGCTGTAATCATCCCAGTAGTAGTCATAGTATGGATCGTAGGCATAATAATCGTACCAGGAATCCCATCTTGGACCTGAGGAGTATCCGAAATAAATACTAAAATTCCTATGATGCAGATTCTGATATGGGCGGTACATACCTCTCCAATACCACGCATGGTCATACCTGGTCATCATATAACGGTTCATATAATATGGATCGTAATAATAGTTTCCGGTCAAACTATTATCAGCAGCTTCATAAACAACTTCCGTTTCTGCCTCAGTAATCTCTGTCGATTCACTTTCGCGGAAACCGTCATAATATGTGCTTTGGTTTGGATTCCTGGTTGTTGTGTAACATCCGAGAAATAGAATAAAAAACATAAAGACTAATGGAGATTTTCTCATGCTCTGCCTCTCTCTAAAAATATTGACAACAATATAGCATCTACCCTGTTAAATTACCATAAGAATCAAAAGTTCCAACTCTTAGGAAAATATATTGTCCTGTTACAGCAGAACTTCTAACGCTTCTTCAATTTTCCTCATGCCGGCGAGTAAAAATAAATCTGAGTCAGCTTCCGAAAGTAGTGATTTTACTCTTTTAAGCTCTATCTTGGCTTTCTTATAATCTCCTTCGTCAAAATATATTTGAACAAGCAGTGACCTAAGAAAATAATTATTCGGATTTACAGAAAGTACATTTTCCGCTATCTCTTTTGATTTTTCATACTCCTCGTCAAGCCTATACGCTTCTGCCAATCTCCAGTTAAGCCATGAAGAATGTTTAGCCATGTCAGATGTAAAACATCTTGAAGTAAAAATTTTAACGGCTTCCGAATATCTCTCCTGGCTCATCTTAATGTCCGCGTCCAACAGCGCATTAATAGGGTCTAATCTCTTAAAGACACTGCTATTCTCTTCGGTAAGTGAGGTGATAATATCTCTCATTCCCTCCGATTCATCAATAGCGGATTGGATATCTTTATGCGCCAAGTGATAAATGCCCTTGATCAGATGTTTAAAAGGTTTTGTTCTCTCACTCGAATCAAGTATGTCAAGACCTTCCGTATCGGAATCGAATTCATCCCATCTTTTGGTCAAGATAAGAGCCATATACCTGTTCACTACAGCGTCTAATAAAACGTTTTCACCCGGTTGCAATTTAGTTGCAATTGCATAATATTTCACCGCTTCGCTGATCTGACCTCTCCCAAGATATGCGGCTCCGATATTTTTATGAATTGCCGCACCAAGGAAATTCTTACTTTCGACCAATTCAGGTCTGATTTCGAGTCCTCTTTTTAAATTCTCCAAAGCCTCTTCATACCGCCCGACTCTAATGAGAATTTCCCCGATACTGTCATATGGGTTTACCTTTCCCGGAGCTTTTTCAGCATATTTTTTCAAGTTATCAATCGCTTCATCATAGCGATTAAGTTCGGCATACATATACCCGAGTATGTTATATACAGGCGCGAAGTCTTCATCTATGTCAACAACATTATTATAAAATTCGATTGCCGCTTCTATGTCGTTCTCCCGAACGGCTAAGCTTGCCTTGTAAAGGTGCGCTTCAAAAGATTTAGGATATTTTTGATACAACACTTCTATCAGGCTATCTGAAAGATCCTGATTGTTTTGTTCACCTGAGTTTCTATTGATCTCAATTATCAACGCTTCTCTTTCACTTACATAATCTTTGAGAAGCGTGGCTTTTTCTATCATTTGCCGCGATTTAACATATTCTCCATTAATACCATATGAAAAAAATAATTGTAGATATGCCATAGCGAATTCATTATCCAACTCTATAGCCTTCTCAAGAAAACCGATCGCTTCAGCGGGGTAAAAATTCTGATTCATCTCTTCAGCATTTAGATACAATTCGTATGCTTCAGGTGAAACGGTAGTGACTTTGGGGGAGGTTCTTAATCCCGTGGCAATTACTGCGATAAGAACTGTCAACATAATAGCGATACTAATTAATACTCTTTTAGTCATATCCTTCTAATTTCCATCCCAAATATCGGTCTTCATAATCCTCATTTTGTATTTTTACCCTATCCCTATACGGTGTTCAAACACATTTTTCCTGCATAAAATATACGATTTTTCAATATACATTGTTACATAATTAACTATTTATTTTCAACAAGAAGATTATCTTGGTTGTGATAAATAATTGAATTAAAATATAATATGAATAATAACAATAACTTAGATGCAATTTATAATAAATTATCAGATGGGATGCGGCAATTCAGCTCCACTGAAGAGAAGATGGAATATCTTTCTAATGCCCTTCATGATTCATTAGAACATTACTATTGGGTAGGATTTTATTTCCCTCATGAAAAGGAGATGCTGATAGGTCCGAGCGCGGGACCGCCGGCATGCGCTGCAATCGGATACGAGGGAGTCTGTGGAGCGGCATTTAAATCGGGTAAAAGCGTTATTGTCGCTAATGTAGACGAATTCCCAGGTCACATTGCCTGCGACCCTAACTCAAAATCCGAGATAGTTGTCCCTCTGAAAAACTCCAATGGTAATGTCATTGCCCTTTTGGATGTTGATAGTGACCGTCTCGGCGCTTTCAGTGAATCTGACGCTGTATTTTTAGAAAAGTTGGTTAACGAAATCTCTGTTTAAAAACACTGCTTTAACTACTCTTCTACCCTGATAATCGCTCCGGTCAGCTTTGCGTCTATAACTTTATTCCCGGAAAGAAATTCTATCGTTGCTTCAGACAATAGTTTCCTGCTATCCACTCCATTTTTAGGTGTGAATCCAAAATAAAATTCGGCTTGGCTGAATAGCACAAAATCGATCGATCCACACTTGTAAGTTGCCTCAGGATCTATCTCTTTCCCGTTTACCCAAGCGCCTAACAGTTCGGATTTGTCGCCACTGATCCGGTATTTGTAAGAGAGCCCGGACATTTGTAACTCTTCGTTCCCGGTTTTCCTCGCTACTTCGATATTGAACTTTATCATATTGAGAAGCTCTTCACCCGTAACCTCAAATGTCACCAACGTATTTTCAAATGGAAGCATCTCCTTTATATCGAGTCTCGTTAGAGGTCCGGCGCTCACATTTTTCCTGATGCCACCACTGTTCATGATGGCGAAATCTGAATTGGTAGCGCTTTTTATTATTGAAGCTACCCAGCTTCCCACATTCGATTCCCTCCTTGAAGAACGTTCAAGATCGGATAATAGCGTTGCCAACGTGTCACCGTACATTTTCTGAATTTCAGCTTCGAATCCACTGATTTTACTCGCAAGGTTGGGTTCAACCACAATTGAATCGACCCACAGAGGTATTAATCTTCCATCATACCAAAAAACAGTGTCACCCTGCACCACGATTTCCAACCTACCGAGATTTGCCGTTCTCGAACCCGTTTGTAAAATAATGACCCTGTTTTCAATCAGGGGTTTTTCAAGCCGTGTGTGCCCATGTCCCCCAATTATTATATCAACGCCTTTCACCTCTCTGGCGAGTTCCTTATCCTCTTCTACTCCGGCATGAGTAAGCAGAATGATCAAATCTGTGAGAGGATCGATCTCCTTCACTACAGCTTCCGCAGCTATCGTTAGATCAATCAGTTCGAGTCCTACTATTCTTGATTTCAATACAACATCATAGAAGTGCTTTGTCATGAGTCCGATCACACCGACTTTTATTCCCGCTATCTCTAAAATCTCATAAGTAGCCGCTATCGGCTTGCCCTCTTTCAATAAGTTAGCGTTCACGATCGGAAAGTCGGCTATTTCATAAAATTTGGTGACGTTATCCTGACCATTGTCGAATTCATGATTCCCGAGGGTCATTATATCATAACCCATCTCATTCATCATTTGCAGAAGCGCTCCACCCTTAGCGCCCTCAACCTCTTTTTCCGATAAGAGCGTCCCTGTCATTAGATCACCTGCATCCATCAATAGAGTAGGCAGGCCTTTTTCCCTTTCACGCTTTATATACGCATCAAGCGCTCCGAACCCACCGATAAGTGGCTTCACTTCTCCTTCTATCCAAAAAGCATTTAAAGGAATATATTGGGCGTGCATGTCATTGGTATGAAGAATCACCAATTTAGCGGATTCCGGCTGAGTTGATTTTTCGGTTTCAGACCCACCTGTGCAACCGATGAGTATAAAAATCAGCATCAGAAAAGCTATAAATTTGAACCTTCGCCCAATAATCTTATTCTGTGAATTGCGCTTCGCTAAAGATGTACTAATCATTTACCGGCTCCTCACTTATCTTGAAATTAATATCTCTCTTTTTCAATTCATTCACAAACAGCTCTAGCTCCAATGCTTTCTCCTGCGGTAAAGCCCCTGGTCCCTTCGTCTCGCCCCT
This sequence comes from Fidelibacterota bacterium MT.SAG.3, assembly GCA_004402895.1. Taxonomy (GTDB): domain Bacteria; phylum Fidelibacterota; class SORT01; order SORT01; family SORT01; genus SORT01. The sequence goes on from SORT01000002.1 coordinate 72,669, forward strand.
TCCCATCATCAGTCCGACAATGGCGGCGGGATAACCGGTTGTTCGCATCATTGACGTCATATTGAAATCTTCATCGTAATGATCTACAAGATCCCATGTCTCTTTAATCCTCTTGCCCTCTTTTATTCCCGATACTTCTAATTTAACAAGTGTAACATCTTTGCCCGAATTCGGAAGGTTTTTCTCTAACAGCGCGGCTAACAGATTTTGTGGAATCACTGCCTCATTATCAATTGTAATCTCTTCCGTATCAGCCAAACCAATATCGAACATCGCTTTAATCAGGTCTCTATGCCCTTTATACCGAATGGTTTTGTAATCAAGGAATTTAATTTTGTCCTTGTAAGTCTCCGGTAAGGTCGAAGTTCCTCCAAGAGTAATAAACGCCTCCATCTCTGGAAACTCATCTCCGAAACTCAGTTCTTCTAAACCGCTCAATGTAGGAACGCTCTTCAGTTCACCGTCCGATAACATCACAGCCTCACCTAAATACTCATTGAGAAGTCCATGTACAGAAAATAGCTGCATGTAATTTAATGGTGGAACTGGATTCAACGGCAGCCCTCCAACTCGAATTTTCAGACTTTCTACCTCATCAAAACTTTCAATTATGTAGGCAGAAACGGCATTAGCCATTCCGGGAGCCAATCCGCAATCGGGTATAACAGTAACGCCATTTTTAACCGCTTCATCATGAAGTTTCAATTCCTCATGAACAATGTCCGTGTTACCACCAAGATCGCAAAAATTGCATCCTGTCTCGACGGCTGTCTTCGCTAAATCCAAATTGAACATATAAGGCACCGCACTTATTACGACTGAATTGCCTGCCATGAGAGCGGCAACATCCTTTAGATTTGTTACGTCAACAATAGCGCTATGCAATTTGGGATCCTCTATTCCGTCTAAACAATTCATAATTTGCTCTTCTGATCTGTCAGCCACAATAACCTTTTCGACATCTTTTTGATTCAGGCAATCAAACGCTATTGCTCTTCCCATTCTGCCTGCGCCAAGTATAAGAATATTCATTTTATTTTATCCAGTCCACAATGAATAAATTCGTTTCCCCGCGAACTTTATTATTCCGGTTTGACGCAAACACAAGCTTATTTCCATCCTTAGAAAACATCGGGAAGCCGTCAAATGTTGAATTATACGTTATCTGTTCCAACCCGCTACCATCACTGTTTACCATCCATAGATCAAAATTTCTACCCTTAGGATCGGCTAAATTCGAGCTGAATATGATCCTGTTGCCGTCAGGATGGAAATAGGGGCCGAAATTAGCCGCGCCGTTATCAGTAACTTGGGTTTTATTGGAGCCGTCTGAATCCATCACATATATTTCCAATTTTCCGGGACGTATCAGATCCGTTTCAAGTAGATTGATATAGTTTGCTTTTTCGGTGGAATCGGTCGGATGATAGGCGCGAAATACAATTTTTGAAGCATCTTTGTTAAAAAACGGCCCTCCATCATATCCAATCTCATCAGTCAACTGAAATAGTCCACTCCCATCCGAGTTCATCGTCCATATATCCAGATCACCGCTGCGTTTAGATGTAAAAACTATCTTGCTGCCGTCTTCAGAAAGCGTAGCCTCTGCGTCATAGCCATATTCATCAGTCAATTTTGTGAGTTCGGAGCCATCGTTATTTGCTATATAAATGTCATAGTAAGGGTAAACAGCCCATGTGTATCCTTTGGAATAGTCCGGTTCAGGCGGACATTCAGTTGCTTCCGCGTGTGTAGAGGAATATAATATCTTGGCGCTGCCCGGCATAAAATATCCACACGTAGTCCTCCCTTTTCCTGTACTGACCAACCTCTGATTATTTCCATCTACATCCATAATAAAAATCTGATCACATTCATATTCCCCGCGCGTTGTCTGAAATATCAATTCAGTGTCATCCGAATTGAAATATGCTTCTGCATTCTGACCGCCAAATGTCAGTTGAATTATTTTTCCGAAGTGCCGTTCTCCCGTTACAATCAGCGGATTCGCCTCTTCTTTTGTTTTCACCATTCCGATCCCGCTTTCTTCTTCAATTATAATTGTTTTTGAGCAAGACACCGAAAGCAGAATAGTTAGTATGACTACAAATTCTATGATTTTGGATCGCAATTTTCTCCCTAATTCAGACAAATTTCTTTTATGAAATTTAACTCAGGAATTGGAATAATTCAATACTACAAATTCAGCGCAGGGTCGTTTCCACCATTCTACAAAGCCAGGCGACAAGGAGTCCAGGATATACGCCAATTATGTTTCCTAAAATCGCCATCATAAGTCCGACAGGAGCCATACTCGGCGAATAAACTTCAGCAACGACCGGCGCCGATGCCGTTCCTCCCACGTTCGCCTGACTGCCTACCGCAAAGAAAAACATAGGCGCTTTTATGAGCTTCGCCGTAACTAAAAGAACTGTCCCATGCACCAATAACCAAACGATTCCAATCCCAACAAAAACCGGTGATTCCAATATCATTGCCAAATCAGCGCGAGCTCCCACGGATGCCAATAATAAATATAAACCCATGTAACCGACTTTTGAGGCTCCGGCGTCTTCAAGCCGGGAAACTTTTGTAAAGGAAAGAGCTACGCCAAATAGTGACGCAAATATCACTGTCCATGTAAAGGCGCTGACTATCCCGCCTATATTCGGCAGAAACTCTCCCAATCGTAAAAAAAGGTATGACCCCGTGAATCCTAATCCGAGCATTAGTGATAAATCCCTGAGAGTAATAGGCTTACCTCGACTCTCCTGCACTTTCTTCAGATTATCACGGACTTTATCAAGCACCGTTCGGTCTGCTCCCGTCCATTTATCAAATTTTGCTTGAAAACCTGAAAACGCGATTATCAACCCCATCCATCCATATCCAACTACAGTGTCCACCACGATAACAGGTCCGTACATCGCCGCAGGCGTTCCGATCCCCTCTGCGATAGCCATCATATTCGCAGTACCTCCGATCCAACTACCGGATAACATTCCCATTCCCTTCCAGATACCCTCAGGCGCCCAATTGAGAAACAGCGCTAACGCGATGGGAGCGCCTATGACTATGCCGAATGTACCCGCAAGCATCATGGTCAAGGCTGTCTTTCCAAGTTTAATTATCTCGGGAAGGTTGGCAGATAACAGCATCAGTATAAGACTAAATGGAAGCAGATACCGTGTTATCCATGAGTATACCGGCGAACTATCAGGAAGAATACCCAGAGTAGTGGAGATCATCGGTACAAAATAAGCCCAGATAACCGGAGGCAAATAATGGAACAGCTTCTTTAACTGCTTGACCTCAGAGAGGATAAAGACAAATGCCACCGCTCCGGTGAGATAAATAAAAATGGTCGTAGGATCAGATATTAGGGTTACATTTTCAGACATGATCTGCTATTTTCGCTCCTTGAATAATGAAATTATTTTAAATAAAAAATATATCTAGTTAAGGTAGATACAATAACCTATACATTCACTTTCTGGCTCTTCTGATCAGCGCCCCCCAGATACTTCCCGAATTGACCTGCTAAATGAGCGCTGACCGTTATGCCCCAAAATGTGAAAAATGGAATACCTATCCCAAACATCAGAGAACCGAAGAAAAATGAAAAACTTATTATCGCTAACGACAGCAGAACCATAGGAATGTAAATTCCGGTATTATTCATTATTGTATTTATCATTTCATTTACTCTATATGCCGACATAAAATCACCTGTCCTTGCAAAATTTATGGTCACCATCGGCAGCCAGAAAATGAGCAATAATATTAAAACCAACGTTATAGCACCCGTGTCTCCTATTGTATCGTCAAGAAATACGGTAATAATTATAACCGGAAGAGTATATGAAAAATAGATTATTAGAATCATAAATCCTTTTTGAAATTTATCGGTGAGATCAGACCAATCAGGAAGGATCTCTTCTTTTCCATTGATAGTATTTTGCAGTACACTAAAATAATATCCCAAAACAAATGGATATCCTATAAAAAAGAGCGATGCAATATTCCAAAGCCCTCCGATAAAGATCTTGGAACGCCATGAGCTGTCTTTGAACATAAAACTAAATGATTTGGAAAAATCCATTATTTTATCGGCAGCTCCTTTACGTTAAATACGAGTACAATTCTAAAATAGTTGTCTTAGCGGCACACATTAATGCGGTTAAGATAGAAGTAACTCTCTTTTCCGGCAAGTATAAAATTATATCTCTGAGAGTATCACGGCGATTTACGTCTTGATTAAAATTCAATTTTTCTCTAATTTCAAGCTCAATATGATGATATTTCTTCTACGATGTATAAAAAACACTCCGTTAATTCTTCTCATCATCAGTTCGATCTTAGCGACCGATATCAGCCAACTCTTCGCAGCTCAACTGAGATGCCCTGACCAGTTTCTAAAAAACGGAATATTCTTACTTAAGAAAAAAAAGACCAGTGATGCGCTATCCACATTCAATCAAATTGTACACAACTTTCCGCAATGCCCGCAAGCGGAGGAAGCTCAGTGGCAATTGGTAAAATACTACTCAAATGTTGCTCGGGGTAACAATAGTGACGAGTATTATCAATTAGCGTCTGACCACATAAAATTTTATCTTTTCTACTGGCCAAACGGTATATACAGGCAAGCCGTACTAAAGGAACAGGATTGGAACCAACGAAGTTTAGCGCCTCTGCTGATGCGGAAAAGTATTTTTATCTCTTTACTCTCTTTGGCGCTTTTGATCGTCGTTGCGTTGACTCTTGGTTCCAAATGAATTACTCAGCTGCTTCAGGTTTCTTGAAATTCAGATCATAATCAAACGATACTTTTATTTTCCAATATTTATCACTTCCTATTCTGCTGCTTTCAAATGTCGGTTTGATAAATATTTTTTCTGCCAAAAGATGTTTATAAGAGACTGTCAGTTCAGATTTATCAAATCCTGAAAGATCGGATGAATATGAAGACCTGAATTCGGCTCCCTTGAATGATCGAGAATAACCCACCCAGACCATATCTCTTCGGTCTTCAAAATAGTCCTGAAAAACCGCCTCATATCCAACAAATTGATAGATAGCGCGCATACTTTGAGTATTAATTGATTGCGCCGAACGTTTAAAATGCTCTATTTCGGCTTTTACTCCCTTATATATGGGGGATTTCGCCATAATCCGCTCACCTCTGTATTCGATGCCGTTAGTTCGCTCCCATACTCGCGAAGCGGAGAAGAGCTCTCCGCTAAAAGCAAACTCGAACAGCCTGTCATACGGTTTATCCTGTATATTCGCGCTGCTCATGAACAAACTCAAAGAAAGTGTTTTCAGTAGTAAACTTACATCCATATTTTCTCAGCTATTCCTATTGAATTCAATTTTATTTAATTCGATAAAATAATGAATTGGAACTACAATTTCTTGTTTATCTGACATTATAGTCCATAAATTCTGCCGCAAGGAATAATATTGAATAGTTTACTTATAAAAGATCCGCTGTTGACCGTTACGATGGATCCGGAAAATGATAACTTCACTTCCGGCTGGGTTCTCATCAAGAAGAATAAGATTGACAGCATCGGGACCGGAAAGCAGCCTGATGCTGACACGGTCATAGACGCAAAAGGCATGGTGCTTCTTCCCGGCTTGGTAAATACGCACCATCATATGTATCAGACACTCACGCGAAATCTTCCCGGCGCTCAAAATTCTCATCTATTTTCATGGTTAGAGACGCTCTACGAAGTTTGGGGAGAATTGACCGAAGAAGCTGTCTTTGTCAGCGCTCAGGTCGCGATAGCAGAGCTGCTGCTATCCGGCTGCACAACCACATCCGACCATCTCTATCTGTTTCCTTCCGCAGCATCCAAACATCTCATTGACAAGGAGATAGATGCGGCATTGGAGCTTGGAATTCGGTTCCATCCTACACGCGGCTCTATGTCTTTAGGAAGAAGCGCGGGTGGATTACCTCCTGACACTGTTATCCAGACAGAAGAGGAAATAATCGATGATTCCATTCGATTGATAGAAAAATACCATGACCCTGAACCGTTATCAATGTTGAGAGTAGCTCTCGCGCCCTGCTCACCCTTTTCTGTTACTCCTGATCTTATGAAAAAATCCCGTGAACTTGCCGACAAGTATGATGTGAGATTACACACCCATCTGGCTGAATCCAAAGATGAGGAAAAATTTTGTCTTGACAAATTCGGTCAGAGACCTGTGGATTTCGCTGAATCGCTCGGTTGGCTGGGAGACGATGTCTGGTTTGCGCACACCGTCCATTTGAACGATAACGAAATTGAAAAACTTTCAGCTACCAAAACCGGAGTCTCTCATTGTCCTACTTCAAACATGAGATTAGGCTCCGGCATTGCGCCTGTGGCTAAAATGCTTGATGCGGGTGTATCGGTTTCGATAGGTGTGGACGGTTCTGCTTCAAATGACAGCTCCAATATGTTGAACGAACTCCGTCAATCGCTGCTGTTGCAGCGCCTTACGGATGACAGATGGCTTTCTGCGGCTGAAGTACTTCGCATGGGCACATTGGGCGGCGCAGAAATTCTCGGCAGAAAAAATATCGGAATGATCAAGCCGGGCGCGGCAGCAGATCTGATCCTGATAGATCTGAACGATATAGGATACGCCGGATCAAAATCCGATCCACTTGCTGCTATAGTTTTTTGTATAGGCACGCAGAGAGTTTCCTGGTCGATAATTAACGGAAAAATCGTAGTTGAAAATGGCGAACTTAAAGGTCTGAACCTCAAAGAGATTTCTGATAGAGCGGACAAAATATCTCAAGAGATGATTAGCCGTTCAAATAAAAACAGTGTAACTTAATCGTGATATGGGATTAACAAAACTTTCTGACTACTATCGCCCAAAAAAACTTACAGAAGCAATTCGGCTTCTGAAAGAGAATGACGGATACTTTCCAATTGGAGGCGGCACATGGCTTATACCTTACGGAGGTCCGGAAGTAAGAGGCATTGTTGATCTCTCCGAAGCGGGCATCAGAGAGATCAGACTCGAAGAAACCTTAATGTACATCGGCGCGTCAACAACATTGAACGACCTGCTCACTGCTCCTGAAACGTCCTCACATCCATACGGCTTTATCCGGGAAACAATCAATTCTGAAGGCAGCACAAGGCTTATTGACTCTGTCTCAACCGTGGGTGGTAAAATTGCGCTCGGAAGAGGCGATTCATCATTTCTTGCGGGTTTGGCTGCCATTGATGCTACCATAATACTGTTCGGTAAAATGAGTGAGGATATCAAACTTTGGGACTATCTGAATGATTCCGAACTCCGAAACGAAAACCACATTATTTCAGGCATAGAGATCTCGACTCCCGAAAATATACATTCAGTGATATTTGAGTCCATAAGCTATATCCGATCCTCTCCTCCACTGATCTCGCTTGCGTTATACCTGACCTTATCCGGCAACTTGATCGAATCGGTAAGGATAGTTTTCTCTTCGATAGAAGAAAAATTGGTCAGATTGGAAGAGGCGGAAACGATGCTTCTCGGTAAAGAATTGAATGATGAACTGATAAAGAAAGTTTCAGCATTGGCAGCGAAGACCATTGAGCCTTCGTATGATCCAAAAGGCTCGGCTGAATATAAAAAAGCAATGGCGGGTCTCTTGATCGAAAGATCTCTCATTAAGATCAACAGCAATAGAGGCGTTAGTTGAAAAGCATCACCATATCCGTCAACGATAAAAAAATCCATGCGGAAATTCCCGCTCCACAAACACTTCTTGATTTTCTGCGCTCAAACGGAATAATGAGCGTAAAACGCGGATGTGAGTCGGGAGAATGTGGATCTTGCGCTGTTCTCGTTGATGATGAACCGAGAGCATCATGTATCACTCTGACCCTCCAGGCAGACGGTAAAGAAGTTAAAACGGTTGATGCATTATCTACCCGTCCCGACCTCTCGGAACTGCAAAAAAGATTCATTGAAGTCGGGGCAATTCAATGCGGATACTGTACTCCGGCACTGCTTTTATTGGCGGACCATTATTTAAATAATGCGCTCTCCCCTTCAGAAAAAGAACTGCGGGAAGCGATTTCGGGTGTTTTATGCAGATGTACAGGTTACCTCAAACCCGTCGAAGCGATAAAAAAAGAGTTTAAGGCAAATTGATTAGTTCAAAAGATTTTCGAGTCGTTGGCAAGGTCACGCCGCGCGTGGACGCGGAAAAGTTATCCCGCGGCAAAGGCGCTTTCAGCGATGATATCGAATTCCGTGAACTGCTGCATCTGAAGGTTCTAAGGAGTCCGCATGCGCATGCACGGATAACATCAATCGACACATCAAAGGCTAAGGCTCTTGCGGGAGTTCATGCCGTGCTGACTCATGAGGATTTACCGAGGATCCCTCACACTACCGCAGGTCAGGGGTGGCCGGAGCCATCGCCATATGATACAGTCATTCTTGATAACAAGGTCAGATTCGTTGGTGACCGGGTTGCCGCGGTCGCAGCCGAAACTTCCGAAATCGCCGAAAAAGCCTGCTCTCTCATTGAAGTTGATTATGAAACTCTTGAGGCGCTGTTTGACCCTGAGAAGGCATCTAAACCGGGCGCAATTATTATTCATGACGAGGAGGATTCAAGCGGGATATTCGATAAATCTTCCAACATAGCATCCAAACTTGAAGCCACATATGGAGATGTTGAAGAAGCATTTAAAGACGCGTATAAAATATTCGAAGAGCATTACGAGGTCGGCTACGTTCAACAAGCCTCGATTGAGCCCCACATTTGTATAACCTGGTTGGACGAGGACGACAGGCTTGTCATTAGAACTACCACACAGGTGCCGTTTCATGTCAGGAGAATCGTAGCAAATGTACTGCAATTGCCCGTGAAAAAGATTCGTGTGATGAAGCCCCGCGTGGGCGGAGGTTTCGGCGGTAAGCAGGAAATATTAAACGAGGAACTCTGCGGGGCTTTCACCATGGCGACCGGTAAAGCTGTTCGTTATTGGATGACGAGAGAAGAAGAGCTTCACGCAGCCAGGACACGACATCCGCAAAAACTCTTCTTCAAAACCGCCGTTTCAAAAGAGGGCAAGATTCTCGCCATGGAAGTCAGGGTTATTGAAAACACAGGAGCATACGGTACTCACGGACACACCGTGATGACAGTTACCGGGAATAAGATCTTTTCGATGTATAACATTCCTAATATAAAATTCGTAGGAGAAGCGGTCTATACCAATCTTCCGGTTGCCGGAGCTTTCCGTGGCTACGGAACTCCACAGGGGATTTTCGCCTTAGAATCGCATATTGATGAAATAGCCGATAAACTCGGAATTGACCAAATTGAGTTCAGGCTGAATAACTTGTATAAAGAAGGCGACAGTTTGCCGATTACCTCCAAAATGGCTGAAGGCGGAGGCGCCGACGCTCAGGTCATCCGCTCTTCCGGTTTAGAGGAATGTATCAGAAGAGGCGCAAAAGCCATCGGCTGGGGCAGCCCCAAAGAACCGACAGCTGTAGGAAGATCACGGGGTATAGGGATTGCCATCAATACGCAAGGCTCAGGCATTCCTAATGTGGACATGGCTGCGAGTTCTATCAAGATGAACGAAGATGGTTCTTTCAACCTGCTATGCGGAGCAACAGATATCGGTACCGGCTCGGATACCGCCCTTGCCCAGATCGCGGCGGAAGCTCTTTGCGTCCCGGTCGATGATATACTTATTTACAGCTCAGACACCGACATGACACCATTTGACACCGGAGCGTATGCTTCAAGCACCACCTACATCTCTGGCGCAGCAGTTTTAGTGGCGGCAAAAAAAGTTAAATCGCAAATCTTAGATGTTGCCGCTGAAATGCTTGAAGTCGAAAAGGAACATCTGATCTGCTCCGATAGTAAGGTGAGCACCCAAGAGGGGAAAATCGTTACATATGAGCAAATTTGCCTTTACTCTTTATACCAGCGCAACCAGTTCCAGATAATGGCGGTTGGAAGTACGGTAAGTTCCGAGTCGCCTCCACCGTATTCAGTCGTATTCGCGGATGTTGAAGTAGACGATGACACGGGTCAGATCAGGCTGCTGAAATTAGTTGCAGCCGTCGATTGCGGCGTTGCAGTCAATCCCCATATGGCGGAAGGTCAGGTTGAGGGAGCGATCACGCAGGGAATGGGCTATGCTCTTTCTGAATTCATGCCGTTTGATAAAAACGGCGCTCCTCTTTTCAAAACATTTAGAGATTACAATATCTTCAGGTCTTCCGATATGCCTGAAATAGAAATAATTCTCGTGGAGACATACGAACCGACGGGACCATACGGAGCGAAAGCAGTGGCGGAAGTTCCTATAAGCGGTCCCGCGCCGGCGATAGCCAACGCTGTAAGCAATGCCGTAGGAGCAAGAGTGCGCTCACTGCCGATCACGCCTGAAAAAGTCTGGAAGGAACTTAAAAATAATAATAATTAGATGAAGCTTTCGGTCGGACAAAAAGCCTCCCGCACTGTTACCCTGACAAGCGAACATGTTCAGTCATATTCCGAATTGACCGGTGATCAGAATCCCCTGCATTTCGACAAAGAATTTACCGCTAAAACAAAATTCGTTAAATTAGTTGTTCAGGGCGGATTAACCACAGGACTGCTACATGCTCTTGTGGCGATGGATATGCCCGGTCCCGGAACAGTATTTCTAAGTCAGAATTCGAAGTTTGTAGCTCCGGTATTCATAGGCGACACTATCACCGCTACCGCGGAAATATTGAGTTTGCACGAGACTAAGCCTGTTACTCAGTTAGGGATAGTCATAAAACGACAAGACGAGGAAGTAGTATTAGAGGGTGAGGCATGGTGTTACACGTTCAGAGTATCTCAGAACTCCTACGTTTTTGAGAATTAAGAGATTAAGGGGAGTCAAATCCGCTGGGTTCTCCCGAAGGGACTCCTTCGGAGGATTCCCAGACTTTCTCGCTATGCTTTACATTGGCTACTAGTCAACAATAGAGCCATATATGCTCCTCAAATCCCCTAAAAACGGGGATTCACACAAGTGCTGTTTTGTGTTGTTTTACGTCTTTTAATGATCTTTGGTTGGGCAC
>SORT01000003.1 GCA_004402895.1 Fidelibacterota bacterium MT.SAG.3
ATGGTTATATTTATTTTGCAATATTTTATATGATTCTTCGGCGGCTTGAGCGCCTATCAATGCTAATTCTTCCATTTCGGGATAATAATATATATCAAAATGTTCGGTTGATAAGACCTGCCATTCGAAATCTGTATACTGAATCTTATTCCTGCCAAATGAATGGTATTGAGCCTGTGCGGCAGAATGATACAGTAAAATGGCAAGTGAAACAACCAATATATTGATCTGTCTATTTTTCATTCTACACAATAATCGCGTTTATTATACTTTTTTTAGGTTTTCTATAATCTTGTAAGGTGAATCAGGCTTTTTGCCGTTTTCGCTGACAAATTTCTCTAAAAGAGACCTTCTTTCATCTGTCCAAAACTGTTCGTTCAGTTCTTCCAATATAATCTCTTTAACACGATTAATCAGTCTAATGTTCCTCTTTGAGCCGATTAGTTCTTCCGATGAGAGCCATTCCGCATGTTCTTCGATAGATTCCTTTAACTCGACAATCCCTTCGTTATTAATTGCGCTTGTCTTGACGATTTTCGGCGTCCAATTCAAATCATCACGCAATTCGAGAGATTCTGATATATTTGCTATCATCAGATCTGCGCCTTCCCTGTCGGATTTATTAAGCACAAAGATATCCGCAATTTCCATAAGTCCGGCTTTCATTGCCTGGATACCGTCACCTGATTCCGGCACTAACACAACTATGGTAGTATCAGCCATTCCCGCAACCTCCAATTCTGATTGCCCCACACCGACAGTCTCTATCATTACTACATCTTTGCCTGAAGAATCGAGTATGTCGACAACTTCTCCCGTTTTTCTTGATATGCCGCCCGAGCTCCCCCTGCTTGCCATGCTCCTGAAAAATACGTCTTTATTAAGGCTGAATCCCTGAAGCCGGAGACGATCACCCAAAAGAGCGCCTCCACTGAAAGGACTCGTGGGATCAATTGCTACTATCCCGATACTTTTACCCGATTCAGTGTATAAATGGGTCAGTTTGTCCACAAGAGTGCTTTTACCGGCGCCGGGTGGTCCTGTAATTCCAATTCGATGAGCACTGCCTGTGTTAGGATAGATTTTCTCGATCAGTTCGGTTGCGCCTGAACTGCTGTTCTCCACTACGCTGATTGCTCTCGCAATGGCTCTCAGGTCCCCGTTATAAATATCATCGATGTTTATCGCCATGGTTAACAGAAAAATACTCTGAAATACAATTCTTCGCAAGTCGTATTCCCTTTATGCCTGTTTGTTGCCCGCGGCTTTAAAATTTTATTAGAGTTTTATGATCTAAAAGTAATAACGGTATAAACCCTGTCATGTATCATCGATTACAATTTACTCCTGCCGTCAAGCAGAGATACGAATATGTCCAAATCGTTGGTCGGAAGTTTACATGCATAATTTTCACATACATAGGCAGTAGCTTTACCATCGATCATCTTCATGTACTTCACAATTTCTAAATTCTTGTTCATGTAATTTTCTTCGTTCTCCACGTCGGAATGAATTACAACTTTATTAGGGATATAAAATTCATGCAGCGTTTGAAGCATCATCTTTGTATCATCAGATTTAATTTTTCCGGCAATTATAATCTGTTTAGGCTTAGTGAGGCTAAAATCCACTGCTGCTAACATTTGCGGAAGAGCATGCGGAGATTTACTGAGTATTCCGGAATAATATGATAAAATTCCATCAGCCTTATCTCTTAGTTCAGACTTATCCAATATTTGAGATAGTTTCAGCAGATTCATCACAGCGATGGAATTCCCGGTCGGTTCGGCGCCGTCGTAGTCGTCTCTCATGCGGACTATCAAGTTTTCACTATCTTCAGGAGTGTCATAAAACGCCTTGCTCTTATTATCGTAGAACCGTTCTATCATCAGATCATTTAATTCATCTGCCCACTCAAGCCAATCACTATTGAACGATGCCTCGTAAAGGTCTATCAGACCTGCAACCAAGAGCGCGTAATCTGAAAGATTAGCTTCTATTCCTGCTTCACCATCCCTGAATCGTCTTAATAATATTTTTTCCTTGGCATCATATAGATTTAACTTGATAAAATGCGCCGCCCTTTCGGCAGACAATAAATAGCCGTCATCATGAAGGATTTGATACGCTCTTGCGTATGCTGAGATCATATAACCGTTCCATGAGACAAGTATCTTATCATCGAGATGAGGATTCATCCGCTTTTCTCTATGATCATAAACTTTTATGCGTGATTCATCAAGCGCTGATTTTAAGTCCACAATTGGAATATCAAATTCAGACGCCGTCTCTTCAAGTGTGTGGGCTATATACAATACGTTCTTCCCAGGAAAATAATTGTGCGGATCCTCTAATACATTTCCTGAAGATTCAACTCCATAGTAATATGCGAACAGCTTTCCGGCTTCCTCTCCCAACAGTTCCATAAGTTCCGATTGTGACCAGATGTAAAATGCCCCTTCCGCCTTAATATCCGGATTATCCGGATCGGTAGCGCTCTCGGCATCTTCGGCAGAGTAAAATCCGCCATTCTCATCTGTGAAATTTTTCGAGATATAATTCAACACGTCCTTAACATTATCAGAGTAGAATTCATCTCCTGTCAGCTGATATGCATCAAGATAGGAATTTACTAATTGCCCCTGATCATAAAGCATCTTTTCAAAGTGCGGTACATGCCACCGTTCATCGGTCGAATAGCGGTGGAAGCCACCCCCTATATGGTCGTAAATTCCACCTTCGGCCATTTTTCTCAGTGTCTGAAGTGTCATCTCCTTCGCTTTTTCATTTCCCGTTCTTGCTGCATATCTGAACATGAAATTGAATGTAGAAGCTCTCGGAAACTTTGGCGCATTGCCAAATCCGCCATGGGTATCGTCATACATGCTTTCAAACACTTTATATCCCGCATCAAGAACTTCCGCTCCGGGCAGCTTTGTAGGAGCGTCGGATGCCTGATGCTCGGTAAGAACAGAATAAAGACTTTCGGCACTTTTATTTAACTCGTCTCTATTATTCCTCCAGAGTTCATCTAACTTGGTTATAAGTTCAACAAATCCTGGTCTTCCATAATTGCTTTCAGGAGGTATATAGGTACCGCCCCAAAAAGGTTTTAAATCTTTTGTCATAAAGATAGACATAGGCCATCCACCGCTCCCTGTCATCATCTGCAGCGCTTGCATATAAATTCGATCTACATCCGGTCTTTCTTCCCTGTCTACTTTGATTGAAATAAACAATTTATTCATTATTTCGGCAATCTCAGGTACTTCGAATATCTCCCTTTCCATCACGTGACACCAGTAGCATGTCGAATATCCAATTGAAAGAAAGATAAATTTATCCTCTTTTCGTGCTTTTTTGAATGCCTCATCTCCCCATGGATACCAGTCAACCGGATTGAAAGCATGCTGCAGCAGATAAGGACTCTTTTCATCTATCAATCTGTTGGGCTTATGACCTTCATCCTTCATTCTCTTTATAAAAGATTTGATATCGCCTTCGTAAAGTTCGTCAATATTTGAATTAAACCGCGATGCGGTTTTTGATTTCATCGGATAAATTCCTTTCTCTGATGCTATATATTCCGGTTCTTTTGCACAGCCAAGATTCATAAACAAAATAACAAGGAAGAAAATTAGTGGGGTTGTACTATTATGATTCATTTAATTTAGTTTATACATAAACTATTCCTGCTTATAATCAACTTACTGACTATTATCATTAATCAATCTTCATACCAAGTTATCAACATTAATTAAATTATCAATCAATTCACGATGATTCTGAAAGATAGAGTCAGTAGGCTCTATAATTAGATAGTTTATGCTTAAACCAAATATCTCCTCTCTATTCTAAAATCGAGGCAAGTCGTTCGGCAAATTTCTCAATCGAGAATATATCTTCCGCTCGTTTCCTTCCTGCAATTCCATATTTCTTACTTAACTCTTCATCTTCGGCGAGCTTCAATATCGCCTCCGAAAGCATCACTTCATCTTCTGAATTGAATATCAATCCTGTCTCTCCGTTAATGACTAATTCAGGAAGAACATTAATATCAGAAGCAATTACGGCTTTCCCGGAAGCCATGAATTCCATACCAATTCGACAAATCACCTCAGAAAACAGAGAGGGAATAACGCCAACATCAACTTTCGAAATAGCATCATTCACATTATCGAAATTATCAAATATCTCTACGCTATCACTTATCCCAAGATTTTCGGCAATTTCTTGTAGATCGTTCTTTTTAATCTGTTCCTCTTTTCCCGATATAAGAAATTTTAGGTTCTTGTTTTTCTTTAAAGCCAACGCAGCGGCTTTTAGAAATAGAGAATGCCCCTTTACTGGTGAAAGTCGGGCAATCAAACCGAACACAACTTGGTCATTCTCTATTCTATCGAATTTTGAACTATTTTTTAATTCCGTCAGATCAAGAGGACCCAACAGTGACCTGAACTCAGTTCGCGGAATATTGAAAGCTGTTGAAAACGTGCTAACCAACGCTTCGCTCGAAGCTATGAAATAGTCAGTATACTTTCTATAAATACCTTTGCTGATAATATTAACTTTCGGTGTCATGTCATCGCTTAGCGCCCGGATAACTTTTATTTTATCGCCTAATTTCTTCTTCGCCCTCGAAGCCCAAAAATGTGATGGAGGTCCGTGCGAAATAAGATGAGTGTATCTTCCCTCTTGTATAATATTCAGCAGACCAGAAAGATCGCTATAGTACTTCAATGGATTATTGCTTCTCGGATTAAAACCTGAAAGTACTTTCAGCCCGAGTTCTTTCGCTTTTTTTATCGCAAGAGTTTCGTGGTCACCGACTATATCCGAAGTTAAGCCAACATCTTTAAGCGCTTTAGTTACATAGACTGCGAAATACGCCGTCCCGCTCCACCATCGGTTGTCAACAATGTTTAGAATCCGTGTTTTATTTTCTTGTTTCATTCACAGTCATCAAATAATTTAATTCAACGAATTGAAATGTTACGGCAGACTATTTAATAATGCAAGTAAGCGGATTTTCTTTTGTCCGAAATGGAATAAAACTCGGTTATCCCGTTACCGAGGCTATTCGTTCTATTCTACCGATATGTGATGAATTTATCATTGCCGTCGGTAAATCAGAGGATGATACTCTTGAACAGATAAAAGCGATCGGTGACAGCAAGATTCGTATTATTGAAACTGAATGGGATAAAAATATGTATGTCCGCGGACGAATCAATTCGTTTCAAACGAATATCGCCCTTAAAGAATGCAAAGGCGATTGGTGTTTCTATATTCAGGCTGACGAGGTAGTTCATGAAAAATTCCTTCCTCTAATTGAAGCTAAGATGAAAAAATTCCAGCATGACGATGCTGTACAGGGACTCCTCTTCAATTATCTTCATTTTTGGGGTTCATATGATTATTATCAAGATTCAAGGCGCTGGTATCGGCGAGAAATTCGGGTGATAAAGAATAATTTGGGAATCGAGTCACGGGGGGACGCACAATCCTTCAGTCTTAATAGCCATAAAATCCGGGTCGTAAAAATAGATTCCGATATTTATCACTATGGCTGGGTACGTCCTCCAAAAGTCATGCAAGAAAAACATATTTCCATGCAATCTCTGTATCACGACGATGAATGGATTGAGAAAAACTTTGCGAACACTCCTGAAGAATTTAATTATGGTAATCCGAAATATTTAGCCAAATTCGATGAAACCCACCCCGAGGTGATGATCGAGAGGATCAAAGAGTTAAACTGGGATTTTTCAAAAGGCAAATACGCCGGGAATCCACATGAAAAACTCTTTAGCAGAATCAGATCATTTTTTGAAAATAAAGTAATACATTATAGGATAGGCGAGTATAAAAACTATATCTTACTGAAAAATAAGTAGTTTATCGTACCTCAGCTGACAAAATACTTTCAAATCTTTCCGCCCAAGATTCCACTGAGAACTCCTCTCTGATCTTTTTCCTGGCTGCTTTTCCCATTTGCAGCCTAAGAGTTCGCGATTCAATTAATTTGCCGAGTCTGTCCACCCATTCATCATCGGAACTCACCAGAAAGCCATCTACACCATCAGTGACGACTGAGGAATTTGCTCCCACATTCGAAGCTACCACTGGTAGGCCTGCTCCCATATATTGAATCAGCTTGAATGCGCACTTGCCTCGGCTCAATTCGTCGTCGATCAGGGGCATAATTCCGATTTGAAAGGACGAAATATGATCCCTGTACTTTTCAATGTGCCACTTGACGTTATCTATTTTTATTCCTTCTATATCAAGCTGTTTGTCCGAGATCACCCTGATAGTAACTTCGGCGTACATATCTGATATAGTCTTCAGTATCTTACTCATCTTTTTCAGATAAAAGTGGTTATCAGCGATCCCAATCCAACCAATGGCGACTTTATCTTCTTCCTTCTGAAGGATTTCTCGGTAATCTGAATTGAGTATTGTTGTCGGGACCAGCTTGACGTAAGGATTAAAAGTAGAGGCATATTTTGCGAGATGAGCGCTGCCGGCGATAACTGTTGAGGCAGATTTCAGCGCATATTTTAACCGTCTCTTCGTTTTTCTCGAGCCTGGTCCTATGGCAGAAACTTTTTCCGAAAAGGAAGTATTAGAATATAGAGCATCGTCGAAATCATAAATTATGCGTTGATTCAACAGCCTGATAAACCTTAGGAACAGCCTTGTGAATAGTTTTTTCTGAATGAAGACAACGTCTGCATTGCGTACTTTCTTCACAATCGCCACAAATTTCCTGGCTCGTATGCGCCTCGCAAATATCCAGTCAACTGACCATCCCTGTTTTTCGAGCAACGGAATCCATTGAAGCGCCTGGTATCGTGTGCTGCCTGTCCGCTCATCCCCTGTTGTTAAGAATATTATTCTCATCCGAATTGATTACTTTTCACTTCATAGTGTCTAAAAAAATCTTTTCCGCACTATTGATCATCCCATCAAGAGAAAAATATCTCTCCACGTGTTTTTTGCCATTTCGAGCCAGAGACTGCCTATAAGACAAATCAGATTTAAGTTTCAATAACGATTTTGCAAGAGATGCCGGGTCTTCCGGTGGTACCATAGCTATTATTCCCCCTTTCTCTGCTATTTCCCTGACTCCGGGAATGTCCGTAGCGAGGATCGGAGTTCCATGAGCAAGCGCTTCGAGAACAGTGTTTGGCATGCCTTCATATAGCGATGGATGAATCAGCAAGTCGGTATCGGCAAGTATGTTGCTCACGTCTTCCCGGTGGCCGATAAACCGCACAAGATGCCCGATTTCCAATCTGTCTACCTGATCACGCAAGGCTTTATCTTCCTCCCCATCTCCTATAACTATCACTTGAGTACCATCTATTTTATGTTCCAGCATAGAAAGCGCATTGAATAGAAATTTGTGGCCCTTCTGTTGACTCAACCTTCCCAAAATTACGGCAAGAAAAGTATTTTCTCCAATTCCCAGCTCCTTTCTGAACGTTCCTTTCTCTACTTGTCCCGGGATTTCGACGCCGTTGTGCAGTACTTTTACCTTTTCGGCGCTCAGCCAAGGTAATATTTCTAAAAGAGAATCAGACAAGGCCGTCGACGGTGTAATAACGACATCCACAATTCTATCATAGATAATCTTAAAGCGCAGTCGATTCTTGACAACCGCTAACCCCTTCCTGATTATCACAGAAGGCCTACTGTCCCACCAAAATACCGGTGCAAGTAATCTAAGCTCTTTTTCCCGCCCGAGAAGGACAAGATCTATCTTCTCTTTCTTGATAATTTTCCTTAATCTGTAGCTTGTGACTGGGTTGAAATCAGAGTTAAAATTCAAGGGGTAATACCTAAATGAATTACTTTTCGCTTTATTGAGAAATCTGCTGTCAGGTCTTCCGCAGTAAATCACTTCATATCCCTTTTTCCTCAAACCTGTTCCTAATTCGTACATCCATTTTTCACCGCCCCCCCATATATCTTTTCTAATTGAATTGACAAATAAAAAGTTTATGCGGCGATCACTTGGGCTCATCTGTTTAGCCATCCTCTCACGATCGTCAGGACTTTTTCATATGGCGGGTTTAAAGGAGTAACTATCTTGTGTGGTAAATTAGTATAACCGTATCTATCATAGTTATCCACTTTAAATATTTGCACGGAGGGTATCCCTAAAGCCGCAGCGATATGCAAAGGACCATTGTCACCGGTAACAAACAAATTACATCTTGCTGTCAAGCCAATCACAAGGTCGATGGGAGCCGATTGAACATGGTATACATTCAAATTACTATCCAGATCCATCTCTTTAAGCAAATCTGCTTCGTTCGGGCCGCTAAACATAATTACCTTCTTACCTTCCAACCCTAAATCATGTGCTAATTTAATAAAATTATCCAAATCCCAACGCTTATCATAACGCCCTCCGACATGAATTCCTATCAAAGTGTCAGAAGTAGATATACCGAGTTTAGTTAACATCTTCTCTGCCTGCTTCCTTTCTTCCTCAGTTGCGCTAAAAGTTGGATAGAGTACTCGCTTTTTATTGGAGATGTAATCCGCCAAATGGAGTAATAATTGTGATTCATGTTGTTTTTCATTTATCTGCGGAACTGCTATATCGAGGAAAGCCGCCGATTCTTGCCTGTCATAACCTACATATACCTTTGATCTTGCCGCCGTCCCAATAAGAATATTATTCGTAGAAAGTGATGTCATGCTTCCGGCATCGATTACAAGATCATAGCCTGTTTTTTTAAGTTTGCTTCTAAATGAGAAATAGTAAAAAAAATTAATTGCAGCTCGTTTTTGGTCAAATGGAATGATTTTATTTATTACTTTAACTCTTTCAAGTATTTCGCTGAATTTATAACCTGTTACGACATCTAACTCAGCTAGCGGAAAATCTTCTTTTAAGGCTTCAAGAAGAGGAATTGTGAAGATCAGATTGCCTATCCGGTTATCTTGTCGAATAACAGCTATCTTTCTGATAGATAGCATTCTGAGTTCTTTTAATGAAATATGACGAGGAGAAGAGATATACGACAAAAACTTTATTAGAAGCCGTTTCAGCTTCCTTTCAAGAAATTTCGCAATCACAATTAATTAAATTGGATATTATAAAGTTTGGAGAAGAGACCCTCTTTTTTAAGTAGCTCTTCGTGCGTACCTGATTGAACAATTACTCCATTATCCAACACAATTATCTTATCAGCATTTTTAATTGTTGATAAGCGATGGGCTATTACAATTACAGTCCTGTTTTTCATAAGGCGCTCAATTGCTTCTTGAACCTTTTTTTCTGAATCAGCATCAAGAGAGGAAGTCGCCTCATCAAATATCAATATAGGAGGATTATTCAAAATAGCCCTCGCTATGGAGATCCTTTGCTGCTGACCGCCTGATAGACGAGTTCCGCGGTCGCCTATCTCCGTATCATATCCATTCGGGAATTCTTTGATAAAATCATGTGCGTTCGCCATTTTTGCAGATTTAATTATTTCTTCCTCTGAAACATCCGGTCTACCATAGGAAATATTATTTCTTATCGTATTATTGAAAAGGATGACTTCCTGCGTCACATAACCGGTTAATCTTCGTAAGCTTTTGAGTTCCAATTCTTTGAGATTTTTTCCGTCGAATAATATCTCACCTTTTGATGGGTCATAAAACCTCGGTATAAGGCTTGCAAGGGTTGATTTGCCTGCGCCGCTCGGACCTACCAAAGCAATTACATCGCCTGATTTTATTGTCAGATTAATATTTTTTAATATTTCACCCTCACCGTAGTCAAAGGAAACATTTTTGAATTCAATACTTTCTCTCAATCCATCAGCAATTATTGCATTATCCATATTAATGATCATCGGAACTGTATCTATTACATCGAAAATCCTTTCACCTGCTGCCAGTCCCTCCTGTATACGTGTGTAATGACCTCCAATCGCTTTTAAGGGCTGCATCATGCTGAATAGAGCAAATAGATACACTATGAATTCATTTGGTAGGATACTGCCGTCAATAATAACTTGTTTGCCCCCATACCACAATACAATTGTTATGGCAAGAATTCCAAGCATCTCTGAGATAGGACTGGATAATTTCCTGAATACCAATACCTTGCTCATGGTACCATGATAATCTGTAGACTCTTTCTTAAATTTATCAGTTTCATACTCTTCGGTAGCAAATGCTTTTACCACACGCATTCCAGAAATGGTTTCCTGAATAGCTGAGATTAACCTCGCCATTTTTTCCTGAGACTGAATAGATTGTTTTCGTAGAAATTTCCCGATCCTATAAAGAATGAATACCATGCTGAGAGAAACCAATAACGAAATTATCGTAAGCTTCCACGATATGACCAGTGCAATAAACAGATAAATAAAAAGCAGCAACGGATCTTTGATGAGATTCAGGAATGTTGCTGCAATTGCCACATTTACAATTTCTACGTCATTTGTCAATCGAGAGATGAGTGTGCCAACACGCGATTTATTGAAATAATCAAGTGAAAGATTGGCAATACTTTCAAATAATTCATTTCTAATATCCCGCACAACAGATTGCTCGATCAGTGATGTCATATACAGATTTAAATAATATGCCACATTTTTTATGAAAAAAACGATAAGAATCCCTATGCAGATACGATATAGCGTCCCTAACCTCGTATCGGTTATAATATATGAATTAACGTAGCTGTTAATTTTAGTTTTCAAATCTAACGCAAAATCGGATTCGCTTTCTAATGGATGTGAAGATATTGGATTTGTTACTGCCTGCTCCGTCATATTTTGCGGATAAAATATCAAGTTGAAGAGCGGACCAACCATCCAAATGGAGAGACTGCTGAAAACGGCATAAATTATAATCGCCACAACGGTAATAGATAATTTTGCAGCATACGGCTTCAGGTAGGATAATAGCCTAATAAACAATTGTCAGATTACTCATCTTTAGCGGTATCAAATCTTTTGAATATAATAATTTATGAAATAGAATCGATGAAAAAGTTAAAGTAGTGTATCGCCGTTTGGTTATAAACTCTTTGAAAAGTCAGATTTGAATCTTTCGTAATCCAGAATAATTAACTTCTTACCTTTCCTATCAATATAACCTTTTTCTGTAAAGTCACTCAGCACTCTTGATATGGTTTCCCTCGAAGTTCCGGACATATTCGCCATATCTTGCTGCATCGGTAATTCTGCTATGGATACCTGTCCCATTTTGAAAGTACCTGATTCCTCGGCTATACGTAATATAGTCATGGCTACTCTGTTTTCGGCATCTGCAAGTGAGAGGTATTCTATCTGCTGATCTGACATTCTGATTCTGTGCGCAAGCTCTTCAAGCAAAGTAATAGCTATTTGAGGACTGGTTTTGAGAATGTCCAAAAATTTGTCTCTTTTTAAAACAAATACTTCGCAATCTGAAAGAGCAATTACATTAGCTGACCGTGATTCGCCGTCTAACAGCGACATCTCTCCAAAAAATTCTCCTTCTCCCAATATAGAAAGTATAACTTCTTTTCCTCCTTCACTCAACCGAGTTATTTTAACTTTTCCCTCTTTAATAATGAAAAGTGAATCTCCCGGATCTTCTTCAAATAAAATAATATTTGCTTTCTTGTAAGAACGAGTAATAACATGAGTCCAGATTTCTATCTGTTCTGCTTCCTCAAGTTCACCAAAGAGCGGTAGGTTTTGTAGAAATTTGTAACTCAAGTCTCTAAACTCCAAAAGAACTGATTATGAACGATTACCATGTTGAATGCATACATCGGTATAAATTATCTGGGTTTACACCTTATATGCAAGGAATTTGTACAGAATATTATTATATATTTAATTCATATCTGCTGCCGATTTATACAAGTTCCTTTCAAAAAGGAATTGACATCAAGATCCTATCATTATATATTAGGTCGCTTAAAATTAAGGAGAGTAAAAGGAATATATGGCACACCATAAATCAACAATTAAAAGAATTAAAACTGATGCTAAAAGGCGTCTAAGAAATAATGGTTTTAAATCTAAGATGAAGACCAGCATAAAAGGGGTGTTTGAATCAAAAGTAAAAGAAGAAGCTGAAGTTCTTTTTCGCCAAACGTCTAAACTGATCGATCAGATCGCATCCAAAAAGATAATCCATAAGAAAAGAGCTGATTCTCACAAGTCTAAACTTGCAATCTACGTAAACTCTCTTTCCTGAAATATTCTAATATGACAGCTGCTCAAGCTGTTATTGACAGTTAATACCTAAACCTGTCCGTGCGATTGATAATTAGGAGCCTCACGTGAGATTATCAGATCATGCGGATGAGATTCCTTTATTCCCGATAGGGTTATCTTTGCAAACTGCGCATCTTTCTGGAACGAATTTATGTTTGCTGCTCCGCAATATCCCATTGCTGCTCGAATCCCGCCAACAAATTGATGTATGGATTCCCGCACCGAACCTCGGTAAGGCACCCTGCCTTCAATACCCTCGGGGACTAATTTAGTTTTTTCTTCGTCCTCCTGAAAATATCTGTCGCTTCCCCCCTTTTGCATCGCTCCGATCGATCCCATTCCACGATAGTTTTTAAACCATCTGCCATCAAGCAAGATCATCTCGCCGGGACTCTCTTCCATGCCAGCTAATACGCTTCCCATCATCACCGTAGAAGCTCCGGCTGCCAATGCCTTTGCTATATCCCCCGAGTATCGGATCCCCCCATCCGCAATAATCGGAACATCTTTTTTCTCCGCCGCTTTTCGGCAATTCATGATCGCACTGAGTTGCGGCATCCCTACTCCTGTGACCACACGCGTTGTACATGAGGCGCCCGGTCCGATACCGACCTTGACCGCATCCGCTCCGTTTTTAATAAGTTCTTCTGTGCCTTCCTCCGTGACTACATTACCGGCAACCACTTCCTGTTCGGGAAACGATTTTTTAACTCTTTTCAGAAGATCCATTACACCCTTTGAATGCCCATGCGCGGAATCAATTACGAGCACATCTATCTGTGAATTTATCAATCGCT
Organism: Fidelibacterota bacterium MT.SAG.3; assembly: GCA_004402895.1. Classification (GTDB taxonomy): domain Bacteria; phylum Fidelibacterota; class SORT01; order SORT01; family SORT01; genus SORT01. Next base: position 13,028 of record SORT01000003.1, read on the forward strand.
CTGCGCGATCCATAGAATCTTTTGCCACTCCGATAGCGGCGCCTACTCTAAGTCTTCCTTGAGAATCTTTCGAGGCATTGGGGAATCTTCTGGATTTTTCAATATCCTTTACAGTTAATAAGCCCCTTAAATTATTTGATTTATCGACCAACGGCAGTTTTTCAATCCGATTATCCGCAAGAATCTTGAGCGCTTCCTCGAATGATGTTTCATATGGCGCCGTAATAAGATCATCGCCTGAGGTCATAACCTTAGAAATAACAATAGAAATATCCTCGACATTCCACAGATCTCTATACGTCACTATCCCACGGATCTGACCGTTTTCCACAACAGGAAATCCGGAGATACCCTTTGATTTGATAAGCTGTAATGCGTCTCCCACGGTTTTTGATGATTCAATCGTCACCGGATCTTTGATAATCGTACTTTCCGCTCTTTTGACCTTATCAACTTCGGCGACCTGTTCATCAATACTCTGGTTGCGGTGAAGAATCCCGATACCACCCAATTTAGCCATTTGAATCGCCATATCAGCGCCGGTTACAGTGTCCATAGCCGCCGAGACAAGCGGAAGAGCCAGAGTGAGGTTACGTGTTATTTTCGATGTTAGGTCGACTTCTCTTGGAAGAACCTCGGAATGGGCGGGAATAAGTAATACATCGTCAAAGGTTAATGCTTCAAATATTACTTTCTCATTCAATTTTATTTTCTCTATTTAAATCAACAATTAAATATAATCAATGCGCTCTGATTATAAAGCATTAATTTCTATCGTTCCTACTATTTTCAGTTGATAATTTCATTACAACGCCCCCTAACGCCACTATCGCGATAAGGTTTGGAATTGCCATCATCCCATTGAGAATATCTCCAAATGCCCATATCACCTCCGCCTCTTTCATAGTTCCGAACAGCATCACTATACAGAACGCCCAGCGAAACGGAATTCTAATGCCGTTGCCGAAAAGATAAACAAAACACTGTTCGCCGTAATAAGGCCATGTGATCAAGGTTGAATACCCGAATAAAAGTGATGATAATGCGACAATCCAAGCGCCGGCGAGACCAAGTCCGGATTCAAAAGAACTTGCAGCCAATACAGTACTTGTGCCGCTTGAAGCCCAATTTGCAGCAGAGAGGATCACTAACGCGGTTAGAGTATTAATTACCAATGTATCAACCAATACGCCTAACATACTCACTTTTCCCTGCTCTGTGGGAGACTTGACTATCGCCGCTCCATGTACTATCGGAGCGCTTCCTGTTCCCGCTTCATTCGAAAATACTCCTCTCGCTATACCAAATCTCATCGCCATCATAACCGAAGCGCCAGCGAAGCCGCCACCCGCGCTCTTTGCGTTAAATGCTGAATTAACTATATCCATCAGGATTGAAGGAATCTCATCAATTTTTAATGAGATCACTATCAAGGCGGAAAGAATATACGCTATAACCATAAAAGGAATTAATTTTGAGGATATTATAGCGATACGTTCCACACCTCTTATGATAACCAACCAGGTTAGAACAGCTACGACCAAACCGGTAACGATCATTGGAACATCAAATAATTTGTTTACAACTAAACTCATGGAATTCACTTGAATTGTCGTCGTCCCGAAGAGAGTTTTTATCCCCATAAAAAAGGCGAATGTGACTGCTAACCAGCCCCAACCTAATCCATGTTTAATGTAATACATTGGACCTGACAAGATTGTCCCATCATCATTAACCTGTCGGTATTTTACACCGAGAACCGATTCTGCGTAGGAACTCGCCATACCAAAAAATGCTGATACCCACATCCAGAAAACAGCTCCGGGACCGCCTATTGCTATCGCAGTAGCAACACCTGCGATATTACCGTTTCCGATAGCCCCTCCTAACATCATCATCAGTGCATCGTAGGAATTTAGGTCACCCTTACCACTGCCTGTTACGGGCTTTTCTACTTTTTGTTTAAAGGAATACTTTACAGCTGATCTTAGTCCGGTCAGTTGAATAAATTTTAATCGCAGAGTGAAATATACGCCTATCCCTACCAGCAATAATAGCATATGGGGACCCCACACTATATTCCCCATAATTATTATCAGTCTGTCCATAAAACTAAAGTTTAATACCTTGTGCCCACTCCACTGCCTCTTTCTTTGAGTTCAGGATCTTTACACCGGTAGGCAGAGATTTTAAAAATGATTTTCCGTATTGTTTTTGAGAAAGCCTGTTATCAAGAAGAAGCACGATTCCTTTATCTGTTTTTGACCGTATCAGTCTACCGAACCCTTGCCGAAATTTGATGATAGCTTCCGGTAAAGAAAAATTCATAAATGCGTTTTTTCCTTCTTTTTTTAAACTATCCTCAATAGCCAGGATAATTGGCTCGGTCGGAACAGCAAAAGGGAGTTTGGTAATAACCAACATTTCAAGAGCGCGACCCGGAACATCTATCCCCTCCCAGAAGGATTCTGTTCCGAGAAGTAAACTTCCTCTATCCTTCTTGAGTTTTTCCTGAAGAGAATAACGTGAGCCATCCTTCTTCTGACCGAGCAAAGACAAACCCAACTTCTTATATAACGGTTCAAGCTTTTCATAAAACCGGTTCATCATATTGTATGATGTAAAGAGAATTAACCCTCCCAATTGAAGCTTTTCACTAATCGCTGAAATCAGTTCTATAGCATCCTCGTTGAAATTGTCCGCATTCGGCGGAGGTAAAAAATTCATGATACCGATGTTGCATTGCTCATCATAATTGAAAGGAGAGCCGACTTCTAAAGTTACCAATCGTTCAGCCTCATCTTTACCGACCCCGGTTCGTTCAAGAAAATGGGAAAAATCCCCTGCCGTAGTGAGCGTGGCGGAGGTAAACACAGCGCTTCTAAGACCCGAATAAAGAACTTCATTTAAAGTATCAGCCATATTCAAGGGAACAGAATGAAGCCTTACATCAATACTGTCAGCTTTTGAGGGAAGCTCGACCCAATAAACCTGATCTTCTTTAGATGGATCAAACAATTCTTCACTGAGTCTGATCATTTGTCCTAAGGATTCGTACGCCGAGAGCATTTCTACAGATAGTTCATCTGCTTCTTTGTTATTGAAAGACAGTTCCCTTGCTACTTCAAGAAACTCTTTAACGGAATCCTTTATTGAAAATAGTGTAGTGATCAGATCGTTTATTCTTCCTGACACGCTATTAAAAAACATATCTCCTGCTTCATACCTGATTTTGGAAACGTAATTTGATCTAATTTCCGGAACCCACTCGGGTGATTTATTCAATTCAGAAAAAAGTTCAACTGATTTCGATTCAGCTAATTCTGAACCTACAATTATCCTGTCCAATATACTTAACAGTGTGTCTGAATTTGGTATAGCGTCTATCTGTGGAATAATTCGAGCGAATTTGTCCGCCACACCTCCGGAAACATTTTCTTTATCATGTAACGCGGAGAGGCTGTTTTTTATCTTCCAAACGGATAGTTCCTCTCCTAAAAATTGCCAAGCGTCTTTTTCAAGATTATGAGCTTCGTCTACAACCAAATTTTGGTATTCATTCAGAACTTGATTATTTGAGACCGCATCTGACAGCAGCAATGAATGATTTACGACTAACACATCCGCCGTGCCGGCTGATTCTCTCACTTTCCCAAGATAGCAACCGTTATACTGTTTGCATCTCATCCTGTTACATTTTCCTGAATCTGCTGAAAGCTTGTTCCATAATAAAAATGATCTATTACGATTAAAACCGTGATTTTCTTCAATATCCCCTGTTTTAGTATGCTTTATCCAAGTTATCATCGGAGCAAAGTTGATTCTTTCTGAGGCAGTCATAGAATTAGATGAATCAGAAAGCAATTGATGATATCGCGTCAGGCAAATATAGTTATTTCTTCCTTTCAGCAAAACGGCTTTGAACGGAATTTTCAATGATCTATATAAAAAAGGGATATCTTTGTTGAACAATTGGTCTTGAAGATTTTTAGTTCGTGTCGAAATGACAACTCTCTGACCTCCTGCCCGATTTTCATGCGCCCACATTATCGAAGGGACCAGATAAGCGAGTGTTTTTCCTACTCCAGTTCCTGCTTCGATTGCAAGAAATTTCTCTGAATTGAACGCATCTGCCACCGCAAACGCCATATTTTCTTGTTGAGGTCTTTCCTCATAACCCTTGAGATCATGGGATAATTCGCCGCCTACTTCAAATTTTGCTTTAACCTCTTTCGGATCAATAAGATTGAGTTTGGGAGCTGCTTCAAATTGCACAGGCATCGACTTACCGATAACATTATCTCCGAGAACATGTTCATGATCCGGCAAGAGCTCACTCCCTTCTTTCAGTTCACTGCCCGCTATCAATTCGGTGAGTTGTTTAAATATTTTTCCGGCGGAGTTATTTGTTCCTTCAAATAAAATTGCTAACGAGCTTAACGTTTGATAACTTGAATCATACATTCTGTCAATAATTTTCAGGAATAGCAGCCCCGACCGCTCTGCATCCGAAGATGCCCGATGTGCATCGGAAGGATCAAGTTTAAAATAATCGGCTAATGTTACTAATTTGTGATTTGTCACCCACCAGAAGAATATTCTCGAAAGTAATGCCGTATCATACACGTCGTTTTTAAAATACGATTCCGGTTTTAGTGTAGAAGATGAAGCGCTCGCCTCTATTTTTGCAGCCCACACTCTCAAAAATCCCATATCGAAAGGAGAATTATGAGCAACTAAAGGATAATTCCCACAATATTCTATGAATTCAGGTAGGATATCCTCTATCTCAGGCGCATCCTTCACATCCTCATTTGAGATACCGGTGAGATCGGTAATGAATTTAGGTATCCTGATAGAAGGCAGAACGAGTGAATTAAACCGATCTTGAGGTTTACCGTCAACAAACTTTATCGCGCCAATTTCAATTATCTGCTCTTTTGAAGAATCTAATCCTGTGGTCTCAAGATCAAGCGCTATGAAATCACTAAGGCCTAATCGCTTGAGAGAAGATGAATCAGGCATATAAATAAATAAAAACTGATGAAAATATTATTTGGAGATACTTTATCCTAAAATGGTTTATGTCGAAATTTCTCAAACTGAGGCAAAAGCCCTTACAACATCGAAAAGGAGTTTTGGATGCTTCAACAGCGCTGTCTTAAATACCCTGCCTAATGTTCTCTTAGATTGTGGAAGAGAGCTGATTATCTCTGCCGTCCTGTTCAAGTCATCATCGGTTAATTTGCTAACGGCAGATTTAATTTTGTACATTCTTTCATAACTCTTTCCGAGAAGCTTATGCCAATCCTTTTCGTATTTTGTAAGAAACTTATAGGAATAATCTCCAGCGCGAACTGCTTCTGCTGCCCTTGTACCGGCCAAACGTCCCCCTTGCATCCCGGATACAATACCACCCCCTGATACAGGATTTACCATATGAGCGGCATCTCCTGCAATCATGATGTTATCAGCCGCTATTTTCGGTAGCGTATGAGCACAGGGAACACCGCCAACGACTGTAGTAAGGATCGATGCTTCAGGATAGTTTTTTTCCATAAAATCATCGAGATATTTCCGTGCAGACTTGCTCTTATTATGATTACCTGCCACTCCCAATCCGATATTAGCATAATTCTCGCCTTTTGGAAACACCCATAAATAACCTCCGGGAGCAACTTCGGAACCCAAATAAAAATCAAGACGATTGGATTTACAATCTACATTGCCGACAGATATTTGAATGGCTGATTCCATATCCTTTATCTTTATTGTTGTTTTTATGCCAGCCCATCTTCCGACTCTTGATTCTACACCGTCCGCAGCGATAATAATTTTACTTCTGAATTCCACTTTTTCGTTTAAATACTTAAGTTTGACGCCCTTTATGCTGTCGCCATCTTTTATCAAATCATACACATAAGCTTTCGTCATGATGGAAGCTCCCGCATTGCCTGCCATTAATGCTAATTCATAATCAAAGATTCTCCGGTCGAGAACATATCCTCCATCAGAAAGACCCTCTATATCTACAATAAGGCCTGAAGGAGATACGAGCCTGAATGAATTTATTTTAGAAGCTATCCATTTATCATTTGGTTCTAAAAACCGTGCAAGACCGTCAGCTCCCACAGCTTCTCCGCATCGAACGGGCATTCCGATATCTCTGTCCTTTTCAAGCATCAGAACTGATGCTCCGCCCTCTGCCGCAAATTTTGCTGCCATACTGCCGGCGGGTCCTCCACCAACTACAATTACATCATACTCGTCTTTCACGCCAGAGTTGCTTCATTTTCTACGGTGTGCAAAACTTCTATTGGACAGATCCATACGCACAGATCACAGTCTATGCACCTATCATGCAGGATATCTATTTGTGCCTCGAATAATTCTATTGCGTCAACAGGACAAACAGCTACGCACGTACCGCAAAAATCACATTTATTTTCTTCAACTATTATCATGCTTATAACCTAACATTTCTTTAATTAAATATTATATTGAATGGAATATACTGCTAAGATGAAATATATTCAATCAAGAAGAGAAGTATTAGCTAATAACCCTACCCTTCAAAACTCTCTTTATTTGTCATATTATCTACCTCTATGGGATAATCCCCGCTGAAACATGCCGTACAGAAATTTGAATGATCTTTCCCAGTCGCATCGAGCATCCCTTTTTGGGAGAGGTAATGGAGTGAATCCACACCAAGATATTCTTTAATTTCATCCACACTCATTTTATTTGCTATAAGTTCGTCAGGGGTTGGAAAATCCATTCCATAAAAACAGGGATGTTTAATCGGAGGACTTGAAACTCTAACATGAATTTCTTTACATCCGGCGTCTTTGAGTAATTTTGTAAGTTTTTTAAGTGTTGTTCCTCTGACGATAGAATCCTCTACTACTATTACTTTTTTGCCTTTTAATACTCCCCCTACAGGATTGAATTTTATCTTTACACTAAAATCCCTCTGTTCCTGTCTCGGATTTATGAATGTCCTTCCTATATAATGATTTCTAATCAATCCAATTTCAAACCTTTTTCCTGAACGAGAAGAATATCCCAAAGCTGCCGTATTACTGCTGTCAGGAACCGAAATAACGATATCCGCATCCATTACATCCGATTCGTCTGCTAAATTTTTACCTAACTTTCTGCGTGTCTTATCAACGAATTCGCCGAACACACGGCTATCGGGACGGGAAAAATATACATATTCAAATATGCAATATTTCGGCGTGCTCTCACCCTTGTGAGAGTGCAGTCCGTTTTCATCAACAACAATTATTTCACCCGGTTCGACATCTCTAATATATTCTGCTTCCACGAGATCGAAAGCGCACGATTCCGACGCGAAGATGTAACTATCACCCAATTTTCCGACACATAACGGTCTAAATCCATGAGAATCCCTGAATGCTATCAACTTATCCCACGTCATCATGACAATTGAATATGCGCCCTTAACAAGCGAAAGAGCATCCCTTATCTTATCTTCAATAGATTCTTTTTTACTCTTTGCGATCAGGTGGACCAAGAGTTCTGTATCGGTGGTAGTCTGAAAGATGGTGCCTTCCTTCATCAGTTTTTTTCGTAAAGGAGTAGTGTTTACAAGATTACCATTGTGAGAGATCGCTAACTGATAGTCCTGCAAATTAAAAACAAGCGGCTGAATATTCGCAACTTTGGAGGCGCCTGTAGTTGAATATCTATTATGTCCAACTGCAATAGACCCCTTCAATTGAACGAGTGTGTCAGGGTCCGAAAAAATTTCTGCAACCAGTCCCATTCCAAGATGTTTATACGATTTTTTACCATCTGTGGAGACAATACCCGACGATTCCTGCCCTCTGTGCTGGAGAGCGAATAATCCGTGATACGTGATCGTGGACGCCTCAGGGTGTCCGTAAATCCCGAATACGCCGCACTTTTCATTTATACTTCTTTTACGATTCATTACTGTCCTCTTTTTCTAACCGAATGTGATTAGAATATATCCATCCTTTACCGCCTTGATATACCTCAACTCTATAGACTCCCGGCTCCTTGACGATCCTTGTGGCAGAATCTCCGGTAACCCTCCCACCTCGCTTTCCGTTATACACAAACCTGATCACAGCATCAGCGGGTAGTATCACCTGAAGATTTACTCCCTCCTCGGGAATAGGTACCGATTGTCCCATGTTATAACTCTTTGCATCTGTTTCAGCCCAGAATCTAAATCCTCGGGCATCGCCTAATTTATAATTACTGATAAAACATCTTGCACTTCGAATTGCATTAATAAACCTGTTCTTGCTGTCAATCACATGATCCCCTGGATTTAAAGGATCATAAAAAAGCAGATGGGTTCTAATTGTTTTGAACAGAACTTTATATGGGAATACCTTTACTTTAATGCCTATTGACAATTTATGGATGTATTGGTGGGCATCAACGCCGCCTATACCGCTTATGCGTCTTTGCAGGTTGAGTTCATCCCATTTCTCTAATATCCTGTCAGTAGGAGTTATCAATGAAGACCTTGGATGCAGCCACCTCCACACCTTGTTCCATTTTGTAAGCCCCTCCATCCAATGGGACATCTGGTTCCATATTTCTATGGAGTCAAAGCCGTCAAGTTCCCAGTGTGTCCACGGATAAGGAGGATACGAAACAAGATGACTGCGAATTTCATCCGGATGGGCTATGATTCCCAGCGCTCCTTTTTTCGCGGCAGTTTTAACATACTCCTCAACAGTATAATCTTTGGGCATAACTTTATCCATATCGAATAACATATAATGATTTTCATCATTCATATCATTGTGTTCATATCCGAAGAGAGATAATAAATTATCGTTCCAACCTTCGTAGCCGTTTTCTATCGGCTTTAAATTAAAATGGTCAGTAAACATTAAATAGTCAAGTCCTACAGAAATTCCCGCATCGATGATCTCCTCGATCGTTCCCGAACCATCGGAATAAATCGAATGCATATGAATACAGCCTACTTTTTCGTGTAGTTCATTCATCTGAGATTATTCGCAATAATCCACCCTGAGGCTATACCCATGAGATCCACTGCCAAATCCTTCATACAAAAATGGTTTCTAATTTTCTTGCTGTCCCTGAATTCTTTTCCAAGTCCAACTAAAAATGAGAATGGGACACTGACTGACAACGAAGTATCGTTTGAATAACCAAATGGTTTTTTCATATAATAGTAGCTGCTTGTCGTTAGGATAAGGCTGACGGAGTAGTGTTTTAGTTTGTCGATGCCATTCCATTCATCCACTCTTTCAACTTCGTTTCCTGAAAGTATCATAAGATATATTTTCTGGTCAGGGTCATTTGAAGAAATCGATTCGGCCCAAGCATTCAAACTCATACATAGGAGTAAAAATGAAATAAATCCAAAGTTCTTAAAAGTCCTAATCTACTGAAACTCCTTTCCCAATAGTACTGCTAATATAATAATTCCAACAGCAACCGGGGCAAAGTATTTTATGAGCACATCCCATACACTATATTTAAAATATGTTTTCCCACCGGTGGAGAGTTCTTCTTCCTTTAATGATTTGGTAAGTATCCAGCCTGTAAATATTGCTATGAATAATCCTCCAATAGGCAATAGATAGTTCGAGGCGAGATAATCAAACGTATTGAAAAAACCTGCTGTTGTTGGCCTGCCCCAAAAATTGAAATTAGACAACCAGCCCACAGCGCCATTGGACAGCGCCGATAATGTTCCAAACAAAAATATGGCGCTGCCTGTGATCAGGGTAGATTTTTTCCTATTCCATTTCAGTTCATCTATAAAGTAGGACGCTACCACTTCCAATAGTGAGATTGCAGATGTTAATGCAGCAAATGCTACCAGGGTGAAAAACAAGATCGAGAAATAATAGCCTCCCGGCATTTGCATAAAAACAACCGGTAGTGTCGTAAATAATATTCCGGCGCTCTTTGTAGGCTCAAGATCGAAAGTCATGACAATCGGGAATATAATCAAGCATGCTAATATTGCGATTACCGTGTCAAGCAGCGAAACGGTAAGCGCTGCATTTGGTATAGACTCGTTTTTATGCATATAAGAACCATACGTCATCATTGCGCCCATTCCAAGACTGAGTGAGAAAAATGCGTGACCAAGCGCTTCAAGGAATCCGGCTCCGGAGAGTTCTGAAAAATTAGGTCGGAACAGAAATGTGATCGCCCTTCCTGCTCCTTCCATGCTTAATGAAACCGCTACAAGTATTAGTATTATTATAAACAAGATCGGCATAAGGATTCGGGCAGAACGCTCTATGCCGCCTTTTACACCGCCTAATACAAGAAACATTGTAATACCCATAAAAAGCGCGTGCCAAAAGACCTGCCTAAACGGGTCAGACACAAAATCCACAAATTGCTGTGTAACCTGATCGGGTGATTTATCTATGAAAGCGCCGGTAACAGATTTTACGACATATTCGAGAGTCCAGCCGGCAACCACACTATAATACGAGAGTATTATAAAGCCGGTTGTAACGCCTAACCAGCCGAGCCATGACCATCTTTTACCGCCTAACTTTGTCATCGCTCCAACCGGGCTTAGTTGAGTTCTTCTGCCGATAATGATCTCCGCGATCATAATAGGTACACCGATGGCAAGAATCGCCATGAGATAAGTCAGAACAAACGCGCCGCCGTCATTCGTATAGGTCATATATGGGAACTTCCACAAATTTCCCAAACCGATAGCCGAACCTGCCGCCGCAAGTATAAAACCAATCTTGGATCCCCATTTCTCCCTACCATTCTCGGTTGAATTCATTACCCTTCCTTTAGTTAAAATGTGAAGTTTAACTGCATTTGTAGCGAACCTGATCTATCAACAGTTCTTAATCTGACCGACAGTTTTTTGTCGTCGTAGAGTCCGTATAAATGGGCATCCACAAATGCGTCACCCAATGCCAACAAATAACCGGCGCCAAGCAGCCAGAGCCAGCCATTTCGTTCATGTTCTTTATCTTCAATAGTCAATTCGTCTTCGCCGTCATCTACCAATTTTTTTATTTTGTCATCTAATGAGATATATCTTGAAGCAAAATACAACTCCCCTCCTAAATAAACGAGAGCTTTAGTGTATTTTTTATTGTATACCTGGCCCCAACCGGGAAAAATTGCAGAACGGATCATCGCACCCTTCGGAGATTTGGATTTTATCGGTGTTACCTCGTTCTCTAATGATAGCTTGAACTTCAATTTCTCAAAGTGTTGAGCCATAGCGGAAGACGGAATTAAAAAAATAAAACTCAGTAAGAGTAAATAAGGAAATCTCATTACGAGGAAATCCCTGCGACTTTCAAAGAGGATTTAAGAATTGAAGCTTCTACTTTATGTAAGACAAGTGATATTACCTCACCATCCACATGAACCGGCATCGGATATTCACTCTCAATAAGTATCGAATTTCCTTTGATAGTTTCTACTTCTTTTAATTTATTAAGATTCCCTGTTAACGCCTTGTTCAGGTTAAGAAATAATTTGGTGTAACCGGTATGTCGAATGATCGTCACGTCGAATAGACCATCATCGTTTTTAGCATCCGGAGCCATAATAAAACCGCCGCCTTCGCTTTTTGAGTTACATATAGAAACCATAAAGATATCATCCTCAATTAACCGGCCATTAATGCTTATTTTTAGTGGGATAGATTTATACCTTACAGCCGTTTTTACCACGCTCCAAATATAAACAGACATTCCCTTTAGATATTTGACGCTCTTCGCAACTTCACTAACTATTCCGTTAAAACCAATCCCCGCCGTATTTAAACTTACTCTGTCATTTACCTTTATAACATCTATCAGGTGAAAGTTATCTGACAAAATAACGCCGACAGCATCGCTGATTTTCGAGGGGATTCCATTTTCCTTCGCAAAATCGTTCCCGGAACCAAGCGGAATTACTCCGAAAATTACATCACTGCCTACCAATCCTTCGCCTACCTCATTTACCGTACCATCTCCACCAACCGCAATCACTTTCTGAAATTCTGTAGATGCTTTTCTTGAAATTTCCACAGCATGACGTAGCTTGGTAGAATATTCATAATCAAAATCAATCCCTCGCTTCTCAAACTCGGATATAACTCTCTTACTCAACTTTGATGTTTTCCCCCTTCCGGCTGCAGGATTAATTATTAATTTTATACTCAATAAAGATCCCTACCCGATCTCGGCAATACATTCTATCTCGATGTCAGCACCGAGTGGTAACTTTGATACTTGCATCGCAGCTCTTGCTGGAGGGTCAGAAGCGAAAAATTCAGAATATACTTCATTCACTTCTGCGAAATTCGATAAGTCGGTCAAAAAAACAGTTGTCTTTACGACATTATTCATATCTGTTCCAGCCGCTTCAACTATATTTTTTATATTATTCAACACCTGTCTCGCTCTTTCCTTAAAAGTTCCCTGAACTAATTCGCCATTATCAGGGTCTATCGGTATTTGACCGGAGACGAAGAGAAGATTTCCGGTTTTGACAGCCTGACTATAAGCGCCTACCGGCTGAGGAGAATCAGTTGTATGAACTATTTGTTTGGTCATTTATTTATCCGTTAGTTTTCTTAATAAGATGAATATTTATTTGGTTTGAGAAACTTAGAAATACTTTTTTCAATAGATATATGATAGATTAGGTATTGGTCGAATTAAAAGATATGGACATCGCTATCATGATATATCCCATCTTGCCTGTTAATAATAATGGTCGGTTAGTCTTACCTGTTACAATATAGTAGAATTTTATATCATCTATTATATAATGTCAAATTCTTTTTACTACCCGCTCATTTTAATATTACTATTAAAACCTGATTTGGTGATAACACAACCTTGAAGTATCACTTCTCCAATGATATATTTAATTAACTATGGGAAGACACAATAACATGACGCCATGAAGAATCGAAAATCACGTATTACTGTATTTGCTGACCGAGAAGCAGCTGATATAAATCTATTGAAAATATCAAAAATTCTCGAGATGTCAGTTGATGATATTGAGAATATTTTCTCTGATAATGCGGACGCCGATCAGGCGCTGAACTTTCTTGAACGCTATATAAAAAGATACGTAAACGAATTTGACGGCAAGAAATTATCGTCTATCCCGCATCTTCTTGATTTGGTCAGACTTTTCGGTCAGAGTGAATATTATGCCGGCGTTCTGCTTCGCAGGGAGGGTATTCATAGACGATTATTTTCTGAAAACGGTATCGGGACCACCTTGTCCATCCGCACTGAGGATGAATATTTCAGTCCGGCTCCAGACAACGGCTTAAAGAACACTTTGCATAATCTGAGATTATATAAGGAAAAAATCTTCTTTGAAATAGGTTATCGAAACATCATCAGGAAGGTAAGCCTTGAAGACACTGTTCGAGACCTATCGTTATTAGCTGATTTTGTAATTCAAAATATTCTTACTCTTTCAAAACTGTCTTTAAAAGAAAAATATGATATTGAGGATGACAGCTTCTGCATTTTAAGCGTTGGGAAGCTCGGCGGTAGGGAATTGAATTACAGTTCTGATATTGATCTTCTTTATGTGTATAATGATATTCACACAACTGATAACCTACGAATCAGACAGGATTCTTTTTCTTATTACTCAGATTTAGCAGGGAAAATCACTAAGACATTGAGCGATAACGACGATCTGCTACAGATGTATCGGGTAGATCTGCGCTTGCGTCCGGATGGTGAAGCGGGTCCCATAGTTAGAGACGTAGCGGGATATATACGGTACTATGAACGAAGTGGTCAGACTTGGGAACGACAAATGCTGATTAAAGCGCGGGTCAGCGCGGGTGATTCCGGCACAGGCAGCGCATTCTTAGAAAGAATTAGACCTTGGGTATATTCTCAGGTGCATGATATTTCATATATTAAGGAGATTTATCATGTCAAAATGCTGAGTGAACAAAAATATCTCGATATCTCTAATATTAAACTAAGCCCGGGTAGTATTCGGGACATAGAAACAATATGCCAGACTCTTCAACATTTGTACGGAGGCGGAGACTCCAGATTAAGAGGATTGGGTACTTTAGAATCTATTAAGCTCCTCACTGTAAATGGTAATCTTTCAAAAATTGAATCGAATTCTCTGATAGAAGCATACACGTTCTATCGAAATGTCGAACACGCCCTTCAGTATCCTCTGAACGTGCAAAATCATACCCTGCCTCTAAATGAATCCAAATTAAAAATTCTTGCTCGAAGATTGAATTTTGATGAGTATAAAAATTTTAAGAAAGAGCTTGAAAAGCATCGTAAGACGATCAGAAATATTTTTGAGGATCTCTTCAGAAGTGAAATGAAAGATATAAAAACCGACCTGATATTTGACTCTAATTGTGAGGTTGAAGACAAATTACAAGTGATAAACGATTTGGGTTTCAATGAGTTAGAAAGTTCACTTAAGAATATTCAATATTTATACGAAGGGCATCCTCCCAACAAATTCAAAGCAACGACAAAGTCGAAATTTATGAATGTCTGGAATTTGTTATATCATGGTATTAGTAAAACTGCCGATATGGATATTTCATTGAATAATTTGGAAAAAATTATCCGTTCTTACAATTCTCCTGCTATTGTCTATGACTTATTTGCCCAACAACCGGATTTTCTTAAACTGTTGATGCTGTTAGCCGGTAATTCTACAAAAATGGCAGACCTTCTGTCAAGTCATCCTGAGCTATTTGATATGATCATTCAACCGTCAGGTGATTCAGATATAGATTCTCTTAGAAATGACTTTAACTCTATCCTTATATCTGCTGATAACTCAGAAGGAATCAATAAAAATGAATATCTATTCGTTCAAAAGAGAATAATGAGTATATATCTATGGCACTTCCTCGGCAATAAACCGATTTCACATGTAGAAAGTTTATTGACCGATACTGCCGACATTGTTGTTAAAGAGATAGTTGAACAACTATACTCTACCAATGGATTAAATCTACCCATAACGCTGTTCGCTTTAGGTAAATTCGGAGGTCGCGAAATGGGATTCGGCAGCGATGTTGATTTACTATTCTTGCTGACTCCGACATCAAGTAACGAATTCAATTCAAAAGATATAGCTACAGCGTCCAAATTTATTCAGTTGTTCAACAGAAGAATATCCGATAGAAAAAGTTCGATACCATTGTATATCACCGATTATAAAATTCGTCCGGAAGGGAAAAATTCGCCGTTAATTACTACTTTAGATGAATTCAGTGAATACCTGATAAATAGAGCTTTACAGTGGGAAATAACCGCGTTAACGAAGCTGCGGACGATTTGGAATAGTCCAAATTCAATTCCGAATGTTGAGAACGATATCAGGGATCTGATTTTTAACAAAAGTATTAAAAAAGACGAATTGAATGATTTCAATAGGGTGAAGGAAAAAGCGCGAAAAGAGAAACTCACTTCTGATGCTTTCAATTTAAAGTGGTCGGAAGGCGGTGAATCAGACATCGAGCATCTGTGTCAACTATATCAGTTACGGTTTTCAAGTGATATAAGCTCGCTGAAGGATAAACGTTCAACATTATCAATTTTAAACTTGCTATACGAAAATGATCATCTCAGTTCATCAGAAATGAAAATATTGACCGAGTCGTATAATTTTTACAGGAGGCTCGAACAACATCTCTTTATGTCAATAAACATCGACAACTATTCATTACCTGAAGATCAGGCTAAGAAAGACTATTTAGCAAAAATAATGGGAAAGAACAGCTGTAAAGAGTTTGAGGATCTGATTCAGAGCCTGAATGATTCAGTGAAATCGACCATAAACGATTTATATTCTAAACTTGAACAGTCGTTCTGAAAAGAGAGCTTTTAGCCTCATTGATAATTGAATTCTTAACATCTTCCTTAGTTATATTTATACCGATCTTCTTCTTTAAATTGTCCAATACATAAAAAGAATCTATTAAACCATCTTCTTTGGTTGAAATCTTTGCGGAATAGATCACAACATTACATTTTGACAGCGCTCGTGTAATCGAATGTAACAATCCAAGCATATCACTCCCCGTGATATCAATAATAGAAAAATCCTTTGATTCATCAAATTCAATGCGAATCGGAATTTCCAATGCAGACTTATACGTCCATTTCCACCTACGTTTATGACGCTCAATTAAATCTTTTATTTCAATCTCGTTTTTTAGAATTTTTAAGAGGTCATTATTCAATTCTTTAATAGTTTCCGGCGATAGAGGTTTCCTTTCTTTTGAACTTACTACATGGAAGCTATCGATTGCTATACCGTCTGTTCGAGTATAAATTTTTGCCTCAAATATACTTATATTATTGACGGCGAATACGGCACAGATATCCGACATTAAATACTTCCTGTCTCCTGTCAGTATCGTAACTTCGCTAAAGTTGAAGTAGCTTCTGCACTTTACCGATACAATTTCCGTTATTAAATTTTCCGCGTCAGAAATATGATCGGAAATTTGACGACTATCGAATTCATGCTGGTAGGAGATCGGGAGCATTGCTAAAGTTGACTTCACCACTTTTTCACTATGTTTTTTCCTAAGATCATTGACTAAATTAGTATTCTCAATTTGCATATCTTTTTTAAAATAACCATTCAAATAATCCGACGCTTTTCTATATAGATTACTGAGTAGTGTTCTTTTCCATTCTGACCATACGGTAGGATTCACGGCGTAAAGGTCGGCATATGTAAGTAGATAGAGACAGTTAAGCGTTTCCTTATCTTTTATTTTCATGCAAAATAATTCAATAGTCTCCAATAGTGAGATATCTCTCCTGAAAGCGGTCTGTTCCATCACAAGATGATTTGAAATCAGTCTTTCGATCAAATCAATATTTCCGTCGTAACCTAAATTCTTTAGTATTCGGCGCGCATCTTCCGCTCCGGCAGCTACATGTTCACCTTCCGTGATCTCTCGAGGCTTCGATATATCGTGAAAGAGCAATGCCAACATCAGTTCGTTCTTGTTTTCCAAGTCGCGCAGCACCTCCTGTAGCTCGCCGATACCTTCGGAAGAATCCAATTTCTCTATGACTTCCAAAGCCCTCATAGTATGCTCATCAGTTGTGTAATAGTGATACCTGCTTTTCGGAGCATGACAATACATATCGTCCAACTCAGGTATAATGATTTTCAATATACCTGTTTCAAAAAGTTGCCTGAGAGTTTGAGCTAAATTTACGGGATCATCGAAAAGTTCGAAAAACAGTTTGCCGATTTTTTTCCTATCATTTGATGGCAACTCAAAATCTAAATAATGCTTATCTATTTGATAGAGCAACAGAGAAGATATTCGGCAGTTATTCTCTTTAGAATATCGAAACAGTTCCATGATATTGGTCAAATTATAATCTACTTTTTCAACTAAAGAAGCATCTACATAGAGCCGGCTTCCATCTGAGTAAATTCCCGGTTGCAGCATCTCAGGTTCAACGTTCGCTCGACTTAGCGTCAGAACCAAATCTCCTAATACTTCCTCGGAGTGTTGTAATGCGCGGGATATATTTCTTACCGATCGGTAATAATTTCGCAGAAAGGACGATACACTTTCTCCATTTTTATTCATTATTAAATTTTTTGCAACATCGTCTCGAATATCGAATGTCAGAAAATCATTTTTTTCTTTTCTCAGATAATGTATCTCGTGTCGAATTTTTAATATCAGGTCATTTGCGTCTATTATCCTTTTGGTCAAGCCGGGATGCCAATTTTCTTTTTCCGAGATCAGATTCAAATAGTTGTCTACCCGCGAATAAACACTTTTGTCTTCAAACGGAATTAAGAGTTTCATGCTCATATTTATCCAGATCAGGGAATGTATGTCCCTGAGACCACCGGCGCTTTCTTTGATATTAGGTTCGAGCACTCTACTCGTAGAGCCGAATCGTTCATGCCTCCTCTTCGTCTCTTCAAGTTTAGCGTTGAGTAAATTTTCCAGTCCTGTCGGTAAAATATCCGAGCTAAAAGTTCTGTTCAATCTTTCACCAAAAATTTTATCGGCATATATAACTCGCAGGTCCAAGAGCGAGGAGAAAAAATCTAAATCTGTATCAGCTTTTGATTTGACTTGATCCAAAGTCAGATAGGTATGCGATAGGGACCATCCTAAGTCCCAAAGTGACCGAACCATTTCGGAGACTTTGGTTTCATTACTCTCTGCGTTTTCATCGTACACGGTAATCAGATCCAAATCGGAATAGGGAGAGAGTTGACATCTTCCATATCCCCCTACCGCGGCTATTACCACTCCGTCTAAATTCAAGTCAGTTATAACAGTGTGGATGCAAGAATCAGCAAGATTCGTCAACCCGATAGATGTATCCCTTCCGTCACTTCCTTTTCTGTGGTTGGATTTGATTTCCTCCCTTTTCTTTGTTACGGTCTCAGGAGTATATGCTTGAGTTTTATTCATAACTGTTAGACATAAAATATAAACTCTCTACAATTATGTAAAGAGAAAGCGAGGAAACTACATTGTATATTTCACTGTTGGTTTATCAGCGATTAGGCAGATCTAAGAGCGGTAACGCATCTGCGCAATCAAGCCTGATGACCTTAATTTTGGAATCAAATATTGAAAACTCTCCTGTTGCGGAAATCACTCCCTCAAATAAATGACCGCCACGCGTTTCCATGTTCATCTTAGAAATGACCACATGCAAATGCGCTATGGGAATACCACCTTTATAAGCAAGGTTACCAACGCAAGAAAGTAATTCAGCGGATTCATCGTAATCCTTCCGTAGATACTCTTTTTCGGAAACTTTATAATATCCTAACGAATATGAAGACAAAGCGCCTATTCCCGTCACACTTCCGCCTTTTATACCTTTAGAGGTCATAAAGTCGGTGAGGGTTGAATGAATCTCCTCGCCTGTTTCAAGCCGCAGTTGATACCCGTAAGCTGGGGATTGATATTGCATTCAGTTACCCACTTTATCCCATGTAAGTCTTAATTCCCGTACAGCCTTCGCTTCATCCAGTCTTCTAATAGGGGTATTGAACGGAGCATCGGTCAGAAGAGAAGGATTTTCATTAATTTCATCATCTATCTTTTCAAGTATCGACGAAAAATCCTCCAATGAACTCTTGGATTCAGATTCTGTCGGCTCGATCATCAACGCTTCTTTAACTATCAATGGAAAATATACCGTCGGCGCGTGCACTCCAAAATCCAGTAGCCGTTTGACTATGTCGCCCGCCTTGGCGCCCCGTTTTTTCTGGGATTCTGCGCTCACCACAAATTCATGCATACAATTCTGGCCAAATGGAATATCATATCGTTCAGTAACGAGTTTCTTGAGGTAATTCGCATTGATAATTGCGTTTTTAGAAGCGGCTCTAAATCCATCATAGCCCAATAATCTGATATAAGTATATGCCCTCACAAGTATACCGAAATTACCAAAAAAACCGTGTAACCTTCCAATCGAATCAGTACTTTCAGAAGTTAAAGTATAACTTTCATCGACCTTCTGCACCCTTGGATAAGGCAGATACTTAGACAATTTTGATATGACACCGACAGGACCCGCGCCCGGTCCACCTCCCCCATGTGGAGTACTGAAAGTTTTATGTAGATTAAGATGTGTAATATCAAAACCCATACCGGCCGGTTTCATTAAAGAGATCAGAGCGTTGAAGTTCGCTCCGTCGAGATAGAGTAAAGCCCCTACATCATGGATCTTCTTTGAAATAGTTGAAATCTCCTCCTCGAACAGACCCAGAGTATTCGGATTTGTTATCATCATTCCCGCGACTTCTTCATCAAGTTTAGAGGTGAGATCATCGACATCAACCAATCCTCTATCGTTTGATTTGACCGGAATCGATTCGTAGCCGCTTATTACCACGCTTGCCGGATTGGTGCCATGAGCAGAATCAGGTATCAAAACCTTCTTTCTCGGATTTCCATTTTCTGTATGGTATCTCCGCATTATCATAATTCCGGTTAGCTCCCCCTGAGAACCGGCAGCCGGTTGGAGAGTAAAAGAATCCATTCCGGTAAAGTCACACAATGACTTTTCAAGTTCATACATCAGTTGAAGCGCGCTTTGAATCGTTGATTCATGCTGATGCGGATGTATTCCTGAAAATCCTGGCAGTCGTGATGTTGCTTCATTCAGCTTCGGATTATATTTCATCGTGCAAGAACCGAGCGGATAAAATCCTTTATCAATATGATGATTGGTAATACTCATGTTGATAAAATGCCTTGCGATCTCCGGTTCGCTCACTTCAGGAAGAGCCGGTCTTTCGCTTGAAAGATATTTTTCAGGGATCAGAGTCGATAATTTATTTTTTTCCACATCATTAGGAGGCAAAGAGTATCCTATTCTCCCTGGTACACTCAGTTCATTCAACAATTTTTCCAAATACGGTGATCCTTATATTTATTTAGTCAATTCTGATAATATCAGAGATGATTGACTTAGCGCTTTCTCAATCAGCTCCGGTTTTCCTCCGCCAGCTGTGGCGATACGGTCACTTCCGCCGCCGCCGCCGCCGATAATCTCAATCAATCCTGTTAATACTTTCGTAGCGGTAATGTTTTCGCTTTTAATAATATCTTGAGTTACAATAACGACAATATTTGCTTTGTTGTCAATTTCACTCGCTAATACTCCTACTCCGCTTTTCAGTATTTCCCGTAGTTTATCAGCCACGTCTTTCATTTCTTCAAGAGAGGAAGCTTCTAAACGGCGGGTGACAAGAGTCACAGCTCCTATCTTATTATTCGGATCGATCCAAGAATCAAAATCAATTGTATTAGATAATTTTATTTTTTTCAGTTGTCTTTCAAGCTCTTTATTGCTTTCGGAAAGAGATTTAATCCTTTCCGGAAGTTGCTCCGATCTTACCGACAGACGATTTTCCAACTCTGATAGTACCGATCTGTTTTCCTGTACGTATCTTAGCGCTCCTTCGCCTGTAACTGCTTCAATCCTGCGAACTCCCGAGGATACCGATGATTCATGGGTTATAAGAAACAGACCTATGTCACCAGTCCTTTCAACATGAGTGCCGCCGCAAAGCTCCTTGCTGAAATCAGATATCTCAACCATACGCACTTCATCACCGTATTTCTCGCCAAACAGCGCCATAGCGCCTGACTTTTTCGCATTCTCAAAGGTTGTAAGAGTAGTTTTAAGTTTTAAGTTTTCTCGAATTTTTTCATTTACTGCAATTTCAATATTCTTGAGTTGTTCTAAGGTAGGTTTTTCTGAATGATGATAATCAAACCGTAACCTATCAGGCGCCACCAATGAACCCGCCTGCTCGACATGATCCCCGAGTTCGCCTCTTAACGCAGCATGCATCAGATGTGTGGCAGTGTGATTAGGTAGGATATTCTTACGCCATTCGGGATTAACCTCTGCTTTGACTTTCATATCAGGTTTCGGATCACCATCAAGAACCACCCCGATATGAACATAATGCAAGCCGCCAACTTTTTGAGTATCATCGACTCTTATTTTTAAACCTTTAGCGGAAATAAGCCCATTGTCTCCTACCTGTCCACCCGATTCCGCGTAATAAGGTGTTTCTTTAAGTAAAAGCCGTATATCTTTATCAGTATGAAATATAATTTGTGTTATCTCAGTTTCCACTTCAAGCTTATCATACCCTGAAAAGAGAGTCGGCTCTCCCTTTATCTCCACTCCTTCAGGGACCAAATCGCCCGAAACAAATTTTTTCTTTTGACGACTCCGCTTCTTTTGTACCGCCATCGCCTTGTCGAATTCATCTAAATCAACAGACAATCCCTTCTCTTTTGCCATCAGGGATGTCAAATCGATCGGGAAACCAAAAGTGTCGTATAATTTAAAGGCATCTTCACCTGAAATCAGCTTTGAAGAACTTTTTTTCATCTTATCAGTCAACTGTTCAAAAAGCTCCAAACCCCTATCTATAGTTTCGCCGAAACTCTCTTCTTCAGTTTTTATGATCCTTACTATATGCTCTTTTCGCTCACGCAGTTCGGGAAACGTATCTCCCATTAGATCGGCAAGAGTAGGAACAATCTTATAAATAAACGGAGTATTTAGATCAAGATTCCTTCCGAACTTAGCGGCTCGCCGCAGCAACCTTCTTATCACATACCCCCGCCCCTCATTGGAGGGCATAACTCCGTCGGCGATGGCAAATGACAATGAACGAAGGTGATCCGCGATCACTCTGAATGCGTTTTGATCTTCACCTTCATATTTTTTCCCGCTGATTTTTTCTATCTCTTTGATAATCGGCGAAAATATATCTGTATCATAGTTTGACGACTTGCCTTGAACTACAGCTGTCAATCGCTCCAACCCCAAACCTGTATCTACATGCTTTTTCGGAAGATCGTTCAGTTTTCCTTCTGAATCTCGGAAATATTGTATAAAGACGAGATTCCATATCTCGATATATTCAGCATCTCCCGAATTGATCTTATCAGCTGACTGCCCTTCTACATCATCACCTATGTAATAGTGTATTTCCGAGCATGGTCCGCACGGTCCGGTATTGCCCATCTCCCAAAAATTCTCCTTATCGCCAAACCGGAGAACTCGTTCAGCCGGTAATTCCGTAACCTCAGGCCAAAGCTTCTCGGATTCATCATCACTGTCATGAACTGTCGCCCACAACCTCTCTTTCTCGAACCCCCAAACATCGATGAGCAATTCCCAAGCCCATTCTATCGCTTCCTTTTTGTAATAGTCGCCGAATGACCAATTACCGAGCATTTCAAAAAAGGTGTGATGGTAAGTATCGAGTCCGACATCCTCAAGATCGTTATGTTTTCCGCTAACCCTGATGCATTTTTGAGTATCAACTATACGCGGTACTTTGGGACTTTCTGTTCCAAGGAATATATTCTTAAATTGGTTCATCCCCGCATTTATGAACAACAACGTCGGATCGTCGGAAGGCACGACCGGAGCGGAGGGAACAACTTTATGTCCTTTTTCTTCAAAAAAATCAAAAAATTCTTGTCGTATCTCGTTTACTGTTTTCATCTTTATTCTAATTTAAAATTATCATATTCTGCGATTACTTCCCGAATAACATCCCAGCGAAACCCGCGTCTCTTAAGGAAATCTATATGTCTTTTCATATCTTTTTGTTCTAACGTATCTTGGTAACGCAAGCGTCTTGTCAGCAGTTTTCGTATGAGATCGAATTGACTGTATTCTTCATACATCTTACGGATGACCTCTTCGAGAAGCTCTTTTTCAATACCTTTTACGTATAATTCCGACCGAATTTTCTCAGGACCCCAGGATCTTCCTTCTATCTTACTTCTCGAAAAGGCGATGGCAAAACGTTCATCATTAAGGAGGTTTGCTTTAGTTAATAATTCTAATACGCGCTCAATTATCTCCTCACGATACCCCTTCTGGTTCAATTTCAGTCTCATCTCTTTGACCGATCTATCGCGATACCCCAAATACATCAGCGCACTATCCTTTGCTTTTGCAAGCGGGTCAATATTTAGCTGCTCTGAATTCCTATGCGGCATGGTACACAAAAAATATTTTAATTATGATATTTATTCTTTTTCATCATCCTTTTTGTCAGTGTCCTTATTTTCGGGAGTATCAGAGTCAGGGCTATCAATCAATCCTAAGTGTTCTTTCACTTTCACAGTCAGGTCCTCGAGCATATCCGGATTATCATGTAAGTACACTTTGGTATTTTCTCTGCCTTGCCCAAGCCTTTCGTCACCATAAGAATACCAGCTTCCCATTTTCGAGATGAGATCGGCTTCTAATGCGATATCGAGTATATCAGCCTCGTACGAGATTCCGAAACCGTACATTATATCGAGTTCCACCTCCCTAAATGGCGGCGCCATCTTATTCTTTACAACTTTAACTCTTACCCTGTTTCCGACTGCAATTGAACCTTCTTTGATAGCTCCTATTCTCCTGATATCCAATCTAACGGATGCATAGAATTTTAGCGCCCTGCCTCCGGTGGTAGTCTCGGGACTGCCGAACATAACGCCTATTTTCATCCGAATTTGATTTATGAATATCACACAGGTATTTGATTTTTTAATGATACCCGCCAATTTTCGAAGCGCTTGAGACATCAACCTCGCTTGTAATCCCATATGCGAATCACCCATCTCTCCCTCGAGCTCCGCTCTGGGAACTAAGGCAGCTACAGAATCAATAACTATAGTATCGATTGCGTTACTGCGTACCAACGTTTCCGTTATCTCCAATGCCTGCTCTCCCGAATCTGGCTGCGACAATAGAAGATCGTCTGTATTCACTCCCAACTTGGCGGCATATCTCGGATCAAGCGCGTGTTCCGCGTCAATAAATGCTACTTTGCCTCCGAGTTTTTGCGTTTCAGCCATGATGTGCAAACTCAGTGTCGTCTTACCTGAAGCCTCAGGACCATATATTTCGATGACCCTTCCGCGCGGCACGCCGCCGATCCCAAGAGCGGCATCAAGAGATAAAGCTCCGGTCGGTATCACTTGAATCTCCATGTTTACATTCGAATCACCGAGCCTCATGATTGCCCCCTTGCCAAATTGTTTATCGATTTGACCTATTGCCAGTTCAAGCGCTTTAGCTTTTGCGTCTTCAGATTTAGCCATTCCTAACTCCTATTTATCAAGTTTGACGGACTGCAGGTTTGTGTAAACCGCTCCATTTCGGTTTAACTCGCTGCGCATTAGTTTTAATGCGTCTACTTTAAATAATATACTCTCGATATGTATATCTTTTAAAATATTAATCACACTTTTTTGCTTTTTTGTACTTCTTATTCTTCCGATAGTAATATGAGGCTTATTTTCCCGATCATCTATTTCATAACCCAATTTTGCCAGTTCTAATTCACAATTTTTAGACATGCTAATGAATTCCCGGACGTCGCCTTCTACTCCAAGCCAAAGAATTCGAGGACGTTTTTCATTTGGGAAAGCTCCCAAATGCCCTGTTTTAAGGTTCATTACCGAACTCTCTTTCACAGCGTTTTTCACAGCATCCGCAATATCGTTAATCCCATTTTCTTCCACATTTCCAAGAAATTTTACACTTAAATGGATATTCTCCTGTTTTACCCACTTTATTCCTTCTATGCTTCCTCCCAATTGATCTTGAATCTGCCGGACAACCCGCTTCACTTCAACTGGAAGTTCGATCGCTATAAAGGTTCTTATCATCATTTTGGCATAGATTAGTAATTTATACTTTATAAATCAGGTAAGCAAAAGAAATGTAATACATCTCGCTCGGTATACAAATAAACAGGATCAAGTCTTAAAAACCTTCTATCCTCTTGACTTTTCCATAATATAAAAATACATTTTGTTGTTACTGATAACTCATGAGGTCATGTATTAAACGTTTTCTTGATTTGGTACTGCTGTTAGGGATAATTTCTGCAATTAATTATGCTTCGCTAAAAGCTCAGGCAATTTCTGACAGCGTATTATCAATACCAAAACCTATGCCGGCGCAGCGCATGGTTATTCATCCACTCTCCCTCATCAATCTGAGTGACCGGGTTGGAAGGAAATTGGATTCACGAATTCGAACCATTATAAAGAAGAACGGAAATTATTTTGTGTTCAGCGGGGATCAAGTGCGAGAAATTTTTCAGAGTCAAAATCTTTCAACTCAGAGCAATTGTAAATCTGTTGATTGCCTTTCCACCTTTGGACAGAATACAGGCGCTGATTTTGGTATAGGTGGTGAGATCAGATTGCTCCCGAACGGTTATCATTTTGATCTGAATCTCGTTGGAACAATTCAAAAAAGACGGATGAACCATGTATCCAAAACTCTGACAAGTGATTGGGAGCGACTGATAAATATTGAACTTCCCGACTTAATAAACAAACTCTTAGAGACTCCTAAAACCGAGATATCGGGCACTCTTATAGTTAAAAGTGATGCTGACAGCGCGATTGTCTACGTCGATGGAATTCTTGTCGGAAAAACTCCGTACACAAATTCTGATATGAGCTTCGGGAGCCATTTGGTCAGAGTAGTAAACACTTCTGAGTTCAAAGAGAAAATTGAGAAAATTCTTCTCACACCTGATGAACCGATTTTAACTGTTGTCTCGAATTTCAGGTTTAAATTGGGCGAATTATACGTTTCAGGATTACCTTACGGTGCCAGTCTGACCTTAAATGATATCCGAGTTGGCGCAATCCCTTATAAGGATGAAAAAGTGTTTTGGGGAGAATATAATATCATCGCAAAGCATATTGGATATTATGACCAAGAGTTGACGACACAAATCAAAGGTTATGAGCCTAAGCACGTTGAATTGGTATTAAAATACAAAAATCGATACCTTGCTATGTTTTATTCAGCTCTGCTTCCTGGATGGGGTCAGGCTTATTCAGGGCATTATAAACGGGCTACTGCATTCCCTATCATCTATGCTTCAGGAATTTTAGCAAGTCAATTTATGAACCAACAGTATTCAGATGCGTTAATAACTTATGAAGAAAAAAGAGACATTTACAAGGCGTCTATACCTCTAAGCGAAAGCATTGACGGAGCTCGCAGTGATATGGACCTTGCTTTAGATGACGCAAATAAAAAGAGATTGATTGGTCTTTCCGCCGTTGCTGCGACTACTCTGTTTTGGTTCTATAATCTCAATGACGCACTGCTCGGTTTCCCTCCGAGAATTCGGGATCCATGGGAATCAGAAAAGGCTCGATTTCCGGCGTTAAGTTATTCTGCGACTAACAACGCACTTATTTTAACTTTGAACAATGAATTTTGAAAAAATTACTTTTCATAACATTCATCCTCCTTTTTGTAGGATGCTCCTTGTTCGAAGATGAGCCAGATTTCACAGATTATGCAAATGTGTGGGATGATAATTCCGATTTTTATAAACCTCCGGAAACAATATTGATTGTTAAACCGGCATCTTTGATAGAAGAACACACGACCACTTTTGTTTGGAATTCCACACGTTCAGGCACTCCTACAGACATTGATACATCCCTCATTGATACTTCAGAATATGCCAATATCACCTGGTCATACAGTTTGAATGGAAAAGCTTTTACTCCCGATTCAACTACCAGAAGAGTCACGTTCACTTACCTGACTGATACTCTGAATACGTTCGATATTCGTACACACTATCCAAACGGTGAAATTGAGGATCCACCGACCCATTATGAATTTAGAGTTGACAATATAGAAGGTCCTACCTTGCGATTTCATCCGAGAAAATATGATGATGCCACCATTGGTATTCCATTTATTATGGAAATTTTTGCTGAAGAAGTTTCAGGCTTGACCGGCGCAAAAATCGTCTTGAATTATTCTCTTGATTCATTATCTATAGGAAATATATTCGCTCCTGCTGATTCGCTTTATTTTCTTTCTCCCAATGGCGAAACCACTCTATTTTTAGAATCGGTACGGTCCGATACTGCCGGCATAGGCACAATAACCATAAATATGGCTTTAGCTGGCGCTGATGCAGATTCGGTAAGTGGAACTGGAAAATTGGCAATTCTTACGGTAACACCACTAATTTCTGACACTTCTTATATTGGATTTAGCTACGAGTCAATTTACAGAGACTCTGAAAACAAGGATATAGTTTTCCAAGATTCAAGCCTTGTCGACGGGATTATAATTGCTCAATAGTATTCATCAAAAATTCCCTTTGTTATTGCTATTAATCTTACTGAGCTCGGTCACGAGCCTTGCTGCCGTTCCTACGATAACTGTTACCATTAATGGTACGGGAGAGTTCAGTGGAGACATCACATTCGATTATCTCATTACAGATTCTGATAATCTGCCAGTTGATCTCTTGGTTGAGTTCGACATAGGAAACGGATATACTGCCGCAACAATCACAGGTACGGTAAGCAACATTCCTCCTGCCGGTTATTCAGGATCATTAATTTGGAATTCGCTTACAGATGCAAACGGAGTTGATGCGAGCAGCGCTATATTCCGTATTACTCCTTCAGATTCAAACGGCAGCGGCTCGGCCGGTGAAAGCGCTGCCTTCCACCTCGATAATAATGAGCCGCCTTTTGCCTCCATTGAAACTCCCGCTGGAGAAGTAGTTGGGGATATTGCAATATTATATCAATTATCAGATACTGAAAACGATGAACTTACACTGATAGGTGAATACGCTGTTGGTGGTATTTGGAACGCGGCAGTGACCCAAACAGGCATCACTTCTGATAATTACTCAGGCATTATGCTTTGGAATTCATTGACCGATTTGCAGGGAATAGATAATGAATCAATACTATTCAGGATCACTGTTGCTGATACCGACAGCGGAAACACGGTAGCTACTTCATCGTTTCATGTGGATAACAATAATCCCCCCTTCATTTCCGCTACAGGTCCGACGGAGGATGGATTCAGAGGGAACGCTTTGATAAATTATACTCTGTTTGACGATGAAACAGATGTTTTGGGATTACTCATTGAATATTCAATCAATAATGGCTCCAGCTGGAACAGCGCTTCAATAACAGGCGATTCATCAAATATCATAAACTATAGTTCATCAGTGACATGGCATTCACTCAGTGACATACCTCTCTTCGATGGTGTTGCACAAATTCGCCTGACTCCTCATGACAATGACAGAGGCTCCTCTGCCATAGTTCCGCTGTCCATAGATAATATCGGTTTACCTGAAGTAAGTTTCACTTCCGCATTTCCGGTAGATCCGAAAGAAGTCGTCGGAGATCATTCCTTTGACTATCAGATCATAGATAATGAAGGCGACTCTGTATTTCTTGATATTGAATTCAGGAGAAACGGCGCTCCTTCATGGACTCCGACACTAATAGTCGGTGAGACAAATACTCTATTCCCTGATAAATACACAGGGACGCTCATCTGGCAGTCTGATTCCGCAGGACAGCTATCCCACGAAGATCGAATCGGAGTGGAGTTCAGAATTAGAGCAAGGGATAAACATAATGGCGTTTGGGCTGATACTCTCATAATTCACGTGGATAATAACCTCAAACCTGAAGTCCTGACGGTACCGATGGATATTCCTGAAACAATAACAGGCAGTATTGACTTACCTCTCGAGCTGACAGACATCGAGGGAGATACGTTGAGAATCTTGATATATTTCAGCAGTGACAGCGGTTCTACATGGAAAAGAGGTCACGCTCTCGGAGAGTCTAATAGTTTACTTCCATCAACTTTCACTCCTACAATCAGATATACTCCAACAACTATTTGGGATTCTGTCCTTGATATTGGATTTGTTCTTGACGCAGTTACCAGATTACGCTTTGCAGCCGTAGATAATGACAGGAGCGAGTGGGTTGAATCGAACGAATTTATTGTAAATAATATTGTCGGGGATTTTTCGGGAGACTTTAAAATTGATTTCGACGATATCGCAGGATTTGTTGACACATGGATCTCTCAAGATTTAGTCAGAGAAACCGGACCAGTCGATTCAAATTCAACGGTGCCTGATCTGATAGTCACAAAAGACGGTGTCATAGATTTTGAGGATCTGATGGCATTCATCTTAATGTGGAATTGGTCTTACGATAATAACAAAGTTTCGCTATCGAAACAGATCTCTAATTTTTCCAGCTCCAAATCAGAACACCCAATAACAGTTTTTAATAAAACCGATGAGAATCAAACGGCAGAACTCTATTTCTCACTGCCGGAATTAAAAGATGTATGGTCGGGAAGAGTATTACTGTCATATGACCAATCTGAAATAAAAATCCGGGATATTTCCCTTTCAACTGAATATAATAAAAACCGAAACAGTCTCTTTATAAAGCGGACGGAGAATTCAGAAGGCGTTGCGGAAATTGTCGTCGCGCCACTCGATATCAAACCGCTCAGTCATTGGCAAGATGATATTTTTAGGATAAACTTTACCTCTGATAAACATGGATACACAGGGATGATCTCCATCGCATACGACCTCAGGGATAAGAATGGAGCCGTTCTTTCAAGCGGAATTTTTGAGCACAGACTCGAAATTATCTCCACACTGCCTAAAGAGTATGCATTACACAATAATTATCCGAATCCATTTAATCCCGTGACTACAATTGAATTTGATCTGCCCGTTTCCGGGAGAGTAGATCTGAAAATATTTAATTTACTTGGGGAGGAAGTTACGACACTTTTAAAGGAAGAATTTGAAGCAGGAAGACACAGCGTAATATGGGATGGACTGAATAACGCGCAGAATACCGTTTCTTCAGGTGTTTATTTTTACTCGATCAAATCAGGAAGTTTCAGTGCAGTTAAAAAGATGATATTAATTCGTTAAGAATACTCTTTAAGATTCTTCCATAACATTCCCAAAGCCATTCCTGCGCTTCGTTTCTTATTGATAATCCGATCATTTCCGAATTGATATTTATTCGATTTAGATGTTTTTTTATCTGAATATCCGATGTGAACCAAACCAACTGGTTTTTCTTTAGTTCCACCCCCAGGTCCCGCTATTCCGGTGACCGATAAGCCTATGTCACTTCCCATCTTCCTTCTTACTCCTTCAGCCATTTCTATTGCTACCTCATTGCTTACTGCTCCGAATTTCTCAATGCTCTTAAGCTCGACTCCAAGAATATGTTCTTTGATATCATTACTATAAGAAACAACTCCTCCGATAAAATAATCGGATGAACCGGGAACATCTGTCAGATGGTCTTGAATGAGACCGCCGGTGCAAGATTCGGCTACAGAAAGGGTAAGACTCTTTTCTCGCATCAGATACCCTATCACTTCAGAAAGAGTATCGCCTTTGGTAGAGTATACATACTTCTCGATCTTATCACGAAAAATTGATAGGGCATTGTCTAACCTCTCCTGCACATCCGACTGATCACCCCCTTCAGCGGTAAGTCGCAATCTTGCCCCGTAGTATCCGGGAAGGTATGCAATTTCTATTTCTCCTAAACGGCTTCTCAACGGTTCTATAATTTCTGACAAACCTGATTCGCTGATTCCTATAGTTCCTATGGAAATGTACTTTAAATAAGATTGGGTCGATTCTTTTTTTAGATATGGTAGGATCCAACTGTGCAAAATTCCTTCCATTTCATGAGGAACTCCCGGCATTGCAAAATATCTTGAACTGTTCTGACGAAACAGCATCCCTTGTGCCGAGCCTCTTTCATTCGGAATAACCTCACAGCTGTCCGGATACTCCGCCTGGCTAATATTGGATTCATGGAATTTCCATCCTCGCTCCTCGAACTTTAATTTTAGTTCAATTAGAAGATTTTCATCTAAAACAAGTTCTCCGCCGAAATATTCAAGAAAGGCGGATTTGGTAATATCATCTTTGGTGGGACCCAAACCACCGGTGATAAATATATGGTCGTAGCTTCCAGACGTTTCTTTTAAAGCTGAGAGAATTTCCTCTTTGCTGTCTCCAACCGTGAGGATCTTTTTAACGCGCACTCCTGCCTTAATAAGATTATCCGCTATATGACTTGAATTCGTATCCTTAACTTGGCCAAGAAGGATTTCATCTCCGATTATTATTATCGCTGCCGTCATATCATCTTGTTAACGATCAGTATCAACCCACCTGCGTATAGTCCGGCAAGCAGATCATCGAGCATTACTCCATAACCGTATTTTATTTTTTCTAACTTTTTAATTGGATAAGGTTTCCAAATATCAAATAATCTAAATAACAAAAGTCCGGCAAGCGAAAACCATATTCCTCCCGGAATGATCGTTAACGTCAACCAAATACCTGCGATCTCGTCAATAACAATGATCTGATTATCTTGTTTCCCGGTTACCATTTCAATCTTAAACGACGAGAATGCGCCTGCGATCAGAATTATGACCAGAATTATTGATCTGATTAAAAATGAATCTGTTGGTAAAAGCAGGAACGCAAGCGTTCCTAAAATGCTACCGAAAGTGCCCGGCATCATCGGTAATTTACCCACGCCTAATCCGGTGGCAACAAGATAGTGATAATTCAACACAGGGTTTTATGAATTTAGAATAGTTCTGTAAATTCCAATAGCCATTTGCTTGACAAACTTACGATTACCAATAACGTATGAAATACCCGAATAGACGGTCAGTAGTACAATTACGAACATTGCTGCATCAATTATTCCACTTTGACGGATAAACTCTTGCGACTCCGGACTGAGAGTTTTTCCAAAGGGATTTGTTACCATGTTATCATACAACAGTAATAATCCAACTATAATTATTTGTAAAGATGTTTTCCATTTTGCGAATCGTTCGGTTTTAATGGGTTTATTCTTCCACAACCCAAAAGCCCTTATTAAAGTGACCATTGCGTCCCTGGCTATTACGATAAGAATCATCCACAGACTCAGATAACCCTTTATCATCAATGCGACAAATGCTGCGCTTATCAGAATTTTATCCGCAAGCGGATCAAGAAAAGCACCCCATCTGGTGACCGTACCATATTTCCGCGCGATAAAACCGTCATAAGCATCCGTTAATGATGCAATAAGAAATACGATGGTTGCAATGAAAATACTATATGTTGTATCGCTAAAAACCATTAGGATAAAAAACAGCGGCGTAAGCGCTAAACGAAAGATAGTGAGTTGGTTCGGTAAGGTCATTAAATCGGATTACCCTAAATTTCCATCCTGCCTTCAAATGCACGGACAAGAGTCACTTGATCGGCATGCTCAAGAGCGCTGCCCATCGGTATTCCACGCGCTATTCGGCTGACCTTTATATTTTGTTTTTTTATTTCCCTTTGAAGATACAATGTAGTCGTTTCACCTTCTATACTCGGATTAGTCGCAATTATCACCTCTTCGACAGAGTCCAACCTATTTAAGAGTTCTTTGATATGCAGGTCTTCCGGGCCAATCCCGTCAAGAGGAGATATAACACCTCCGATGACATGATATAACCCCTTATATTCACCGCTTCGTTCGATTGCCATAAGATCCGTCGGTTCTTCTACAACACAAATCACCGATCTATTCCGGTGTTCGCTTGAGCAAATTGAACAGGGCGAGATTTCTGTATAGTTAAAACAGGTCTCGCATGAAATTATTTTATCCTTCACTTCAATCAGTGTTCGTGCCAACTCCTCAACCTCAGATTTACTTTGCTTCAAAAAATAGAAAGATAGTCTCTGAGCAGATTTTCTCCCGATTCCGGGTAATTTTGAAAGTTCTGATACGAGTTTTTCTAATAATGGAGAAGAGGAGGACAAAATCTATTGATCAGCTTCCGGGAAAAGGCATCTTCATTCCACCCGGTAAATTTCCCATTAAACCGCCGGTCACCTTTTGCATATGTTCTTCGGCTGATTGTTTTGAACGTGATATTGCTTGATTTATAGCCGCTAAAACAAGGTCTTCCAACATCTCCACATCTTCGCTTAAAACTTCAGGCTCGATTTTGATAGCTGTCAGCTCTTGTTTTCCATTAACTTTTACGGTGACCATTCCTCCCCCGGCGCTTCCTTCAACTTCCACTTCTTCTAATTCTTTTTGAACTTTTTCCAGCTGGCTTTGCATTTTTTGAGCTTGTTGTAAAATATTATCTATATCAAATTTCAAATTGTCACCTCTATGTTTATAACGCTAATTTTCCGTTAAATATTTCCATGATTTTTTCTACAGTTGGGTGCTTCAACATATCTTCCTCCGATATTGTCTCCTTCTTGTCCTCTATTATTTCTTCTGCGCTATCATTCTTGACACTATTAAATTTTCCCGAAACGGTTTTGAGCATTATATCAATGCCGATATTTTCTTTTAAATAATTCCGAATGTATTCGGAATTGTGATCTACCGCCCCCTTTTGATATTGATCGTTGCTATCAAAAGATAATTCAAGATAATTACCGTTTAGACCCGTCACATGACTTTTTTGCAGCGCATTTCCGAGATTGTTTCTCGTTTTTGAGATCTCAAAGATAATTGAATCCCATTTCTCCTTCAATTCTTCGTAATTAATTGAAGTGCTATTTTTGCTTTGGAATTGACTATCACCCTTCTTGTCGGAAACTTCCTCAGCTGAAGCGGCAACTGCTTTTTCTGAATCTGAATTGGAAGTGGATTTCGATTCATCTTTAATTGAACTACTGTTCTTTTCATTTTCAGAATCGGTATCTTCAACTGAATATCCCATTCCATTAAGGAGAGATTCGATCTCCACACTCTTATCCATATTTGAAATTTTCAAGAGCAGCGATTCAAAAACCATTCTCGTCATGGAACTTCGTGGTATAGAAAGTAATGCGTCTTCAGTTAATTTTGATATCCTGTGTAATTCGGATTGAGCGAATCTGTCTTTTTGCACCAAGTATAGTTTTTTAATATCTTTTGTTGTTTCGATCAAGTCGGCTGAATTTGTAACAGTGACGATTAGGAGCGATCGCAAATGCTCTAACAAACCGGAAATAAGCGTTTCCGGATCATATCCTTGTGACATCAAATCATCCACAATCTCCAATCCTTTTAAAGAATTGCCCGTCATTGCAAGATCCGTTATTGAGAAAAAGATTTCTTCGTCCACAACGCTTAGAATCGACCGTACGGATGAGAAGTTTACACTGCCGTCCGTGAATGATATAACCTGATCAAGGAGGCTCAACGCATCTCTCATTCCACCATCTGCTTTTTTTGCAATCAGAAGCAGAGAATCCTCATCGATGTCAATTTTTTCTTTTTTCATTATTTCCGAGAGAGATTTTATTATCTCTGAACTCAGTATTCGTTTAAAATCAAAACGTTGACATCTCGATAGAATTGTTGGTGGCACCTTATTAGGCTGAGTAGTCGCGAATATAAACACGACATTAGGTGGTGGTTCTTCAAGCGTTTTAAGTAAGGCGTTAAACGCTTCTTTGGTAAGCATATGAACCTCGTCTATGATAACGACTTTATACAAGGTTTTCATCGGCGGATGGCGGAGATAATCCTGAAGATCATCTCTGATCTTGTCAATGCCACGATATGTCGCGCCATCAATTTCTAATACATCAAGGCTTCGACCCTCGGTGATCTCATTACAAATACCGCATACTCCACATGGCTCTGACTTTGTTCCTTCTAAACAATTCAATGCTTTGGCTAAAATGCGGGCAGTCGTGGTTTTGCCTACGCCTCTCGGTCCTGAAAGGATATAGGCGTGCGAAAGGCGATCTAATAATAAAGCATTTTGCAACGTTTTTGTTACATGAGATTGACCTACAATTTCTTGAAACTGTTGAGGTCTATATTTTCTTGACAGTACTAAGTATGACAATTTTCATTCCCGTTAAAAGTTGGCTGTGCGCCAGACTCCGTGTGACTCTTTCCGCTTCTACCTTTCCGTCATAAGCTCCGCCTAAGCTATCTACGGCACACAAGTTGTAACCTTACCGCTGCTACCTTCCGGTCCTGACGGAGTTTAGCAACTTCTCATTGCGCAGGACTTAAAGCTTCAACACTTATTCCGTAAAGGAGTAACGAAATCGGTACACCCTCGGTCATGGTATCGATCCGGCTACAGCGGATTGCCGGTTACAGGGTACCGCTAACTCCCCATCGTGCACAGCCTTTGTGGAGCCGAAGGGAGTCGAACCCTCGACCTCTGCGTTGCGAACGCAGCGCTCTCCCAACTGAGCTACGGCCCCTTTTTACGCCGATAATAAAGTTACATCCAACCGTTGAATATGTCAACATCGGTTTAATTAAAAGGTGATAATATTGCTTGAAAAGATTTTAGACTTGTTCGTGAACAGAAAATGTGGCTCTAAGATTCTTTGCTTTCTCTATAAGTTTATCACTACTCGCATATTCAAGAATCGCTTCAACCAATGAATTAAGGTGAGCATCCTCCGATTCGATTAGATGATCTATAACTGCCAGGAAAGGCTCTCTGGGACTTTCAATGATCCTGTCGTAAATGTCATTTACTTCGAGAGTTTCAAGGTCAAAGGCTTCTTGCAATGCTGCGTTAAGATCAAAATCTTCATTATTTATTTTTTCTTCTGAAGTTTTAATGAAATCCTCAATTTTAGACATAGTTGCGTAATCTACTTCAACTATTTCATTGAACATTCCCGGGTTGTTTCTGTACATATTCGAGAGAGTGTAAATTATAGTAGAATGAACGGATTCCTGTTGTGCGAGAGAATCCCAAAAAATTCTTATACCTTCAGGTTCAGTGAATTTCTTGGCCACTTTAGTATAAAACTGGTTCATTCTCAGCTCGAGTCCACCCATTATCCTAAGGAGTTCAGGTGTCGAGTAAGAGTCTTTATGC
This sequence comes from Fidelibacterota bacterium MT.SAG.3, assembly GCA_004402895.1. GTDB lineage: Bacteria > Fidelibacterota > SORT01 > SORT01 > SORT01 > SORT01. The sequence continues at coordinate 49,327 of SORT01000003.1, forward strand.
TTCATTGTAGGAGCTTCTGTTCATTCACAGTTTTAAAGTAACATGAACTGAATTATGTGTCAAGCGAATTCGGATAAACTTTGTCCGAATTAAAAATACCTGGTATTTGCGTACCGCACGAAGGACATTTACCATTGCGAATATTATTCTGAAGTACACTGTGCCAATCTCTTTCGATGAGAAGAGATTCACAATTTGGACACATTGTGCTTGATGAACCGATGTCGTGTACATTACCGACATAGCAGTATTTCAATCCTGCTTCTAAAGCAATTTTTCGAGCTCTGTTCAATGTACTTGCTTCCGTCCTTGGTAGTTCTTTCAATTTAAAATCAGGATGAAACGCCGTAAAGTGCAGCGGAACCTCTTCTCCTAAATTTTCAGTAATCCAATCAACCATCTTTTTAAATTCATCATCTCCGTCGTTCAGGGTCGGAATAATCAAATTAGTGATCTCAATCCAGACATCAGTTTCATTTTTCAGCCATTTGATCGTATCTAACACCGGCTCCAACTTTGAGAGCGTAATCTTTCCATAAAACTCCTGTGAAAAGGCTTTAAGGTCGACATTAGCGGCATCGACATTTTCGTAGGCATCTATTCTAGCTTCTTTGGTTATATACCCCGCAGTTACCCAAACACTCTTTATGCCTACCTCTTTAGCCAGTATCGAAATATCCATAGCGTATTCCGCCCATATAGTGGGATCATTATACGTAAATGCAATCGTAGGACAATTATTATCTATGGCTATTTTCACTACTTGTTCGGGCGAAGCTTCGATGCTGTTCGCCTCATCTATTTTTACTTTTGAAATATGCCAATTCTGGCAAAATTTGCATCCAAGGTTGCAGCCGGCGGTACCGAAACTTAATACACCGGTCCCAGGAAGAAAATGAAAAAGAGGTTTCTTTTCGATAGGGTCAACGGCAAATCCTGTAGGTCTGCCATAAGCAATATTTTCTATTGTACCATCAATATTCTTGCGAATAGAGCAGAAACCTGCTTTACCCTCAGGAATTTTACAATATCTTGGACAGAGCGTACACTCTACTCGATTATTATTCGCAGGCCGCTGCCATCTCCCTGCATGTTCAGATCCGTAATTCAATTATCGATTTTCGATTCTATTTTAATTTCACCCATTCAATTAAACCGAGTTTTGACAGATTATCAATAATTATTTCTGTTATTTTAACATCATAACGTCCCAATTCTGCACTCACCAATTTATGGATTTGGGATATATTTCTTTTGCCGTTCATAAAATTCACTGTTTCGTAGCGTATAAGATCAAGATTGGAAATTTTAACCTCACTATACCATTTGTAAGACTCTCCAAGATTTTCTGAAAACCAGACGTCAGCATAAGAGTCCGAAACAGGTCCAATAAACTTTCTCTTAGGAATTCTGGCTGTTGAGCCTGTAACAATTCGATGATCTTTTGATGACGCCTTACCTATGTTACTCAACATCAATGTCTTTTCAGACTTTCCCAGTTCATCCAAGGCGACTCTATACATATCTTCCATCGCGCTTTCACCGCTTCGGAGTTTTCGTATCGACATAAGAGCGTTGTTATCTACCTCTGTTTGGAGATCGATCCTATCTGTCAAATGCTTTATTTTCTCATGGCTGTCGTTTATTTTCAATGACAGAGAACCCTCTAATCCCAATTGTATTATTCGTTCTCTCGCCTTTGCAAAGGTGAGAATCGTTAATTTATCTGCTTCCTCGTCTCCTGCATTTGCTATCCACAATGCGCTATATGCTCCGATTATCATATTTCTTTTAAGCGTTGTAGCATCAATTTTATCGTACGAGTCTTCATTAGTATGGTGATACCTGTCGGACCAATAACCGAGCGCTACCGTAGGAATTCCGATCAGCGGATCATTCAACATATCATGATCGCTCCCTAATCTGAATTTCTTCAGATCATACTCGAATAAATTATCAGAGCCTTTCGATGATCTTGGCTCTTTCCTTTTCACTTCCTTAACCACTTCAACGATCAGATCATTAAAAAAAGTAGCTGCAGAGGCAGGGGTTAGAATAACGTCAAGCCGGGTGTCTGTCAGTTTAGTATTCTCCCCGACCATGTCGAGGTTAATTCCGCAGATTGCCCCCGCCAACTCGTCTCTGTCCTTCGTCAAGTAAGCCATCGTTCCGAAATGCTCAGGTACCCACAAAAACCGTATAGAACGGTGCGGACGTTCTATCGTTCCGGAACTGATCAGTTTGTTGAGAGTTCGCGCTATTTCTAAAATCGCTGCCGAACCGCTTGCATTATCGTTTGCTCCGGGTTTATAATTATCGAGGTGAGCTATCAGAACGAACTGACCGGAATCTTTCTGCTTACCCTTGATCACTGCGCTTATGATCACCAACTCGCCCGAATGAAGCTTTGCGTCTACCTCTGCCCTGACTATGATTTTTTTGCCTGAATCAAGCAAATTCAATAATTCTTCAGAATGAGCGCGCGAAATTTGAAACCCAAAACCGACTTTTTTTCGTTCTTCCCATTTTGGCCAGAGACCGTTGTATCTAACTGCGTCCCTCATAGCAACCCTGTCAGAATCTGAAGGTCTTATTACAACGCCTAATGCTTTCCTCTTGATGACAGCTTGACGATGCACTCTTCCGGCATAACCGTAAGCGAAGACGATCTTCCCCTCGACACTAATATCCTCGTAATCTTCGTCTTTCAAGCCGGAACCGACATCAATGAGCTCGCCCTCCCAACTTCCACCGTTGGACAGTGTAGTCAGGCTGGTTGGAACTGCTGTATAATCGGCAAGATTCATCTCATAAGGCTCAACCATATTAAGAGTCCCGCTCTTCACAGTCCAGGACATGGGGGACGTGTAAGCGTTATATCTTTTCTTGCCATTTGACTTGTACTTATGTGTTTTTACGTTAGTTATGCCTGCTGCTTCAAGTTCTTCTTTTATATATTTTGCCGCATTCGAATAGCCTTTTGTTGCTTGAACACGATGATTTTGAATGATCTGTTTGACGTCTTCCTTCGCACGCGCACCCGATACAGATTCAGAGACTATTTCAAATAATGCATCATCAATTATTCCTGAAGATTGGATAGCGTTTGCAGGAATTGAAGCTAATAACAGCCACAGTGTGACATAATATGAATTCATAAATCCTCTTATAGCGAAAGTACTGAACAATTTATTTGAAACCTGCTTTCTTTCAAATAATATAGTGAATTTAAAGTGATGTTGGTTACATTTTCTTAGATTTGCATATGATATAATATTTCTTAATATAATGAGATGCAAATTTGGCAAATGAGCAATATGAAATACAAATATTTATTACTGACCTTACTTTATTCAGCAGTTTTAGCTTCTCCGGATGCTTTACTCTCACAAGGCAAGGTAGGTGATTTAGCGCCTGATTTTGAATACACTGATACTGAAGGAGATAGTTACAGGCTTTCTGATTTTAAAGGCAATGTTGTATTTCTCGCTTTCATCGGTTATGGCTGTCCATTTTGCAGAGCCGAAGCTCCTTCTACAGAATCCGACATTTGGCAAGTCTTTAAGAGTGACTCCTTCCAGGCATTGGCGTTGGAAACCTGGAACGGTTCTTTATCACAGGCACAATCATACGTAATTTCTTCTGGTATCACGTATCCACTCCTCACTCGCGCTGGAAAGGAATTAGATAATTACCGTATAACTTATGACAATTATCTTGTTCTTGATCATCAAGGCGTCATCAGATATTCGAGCGCTGACAACGGGATATTGGGTGAACGTTATAGGATTAGGGAGATAACAGACACTATCGAACAACTCTTGACGAGGACAGGATTAAATTCAGGCGAAATTCCGGTCGATTTCAATTTATCACAGAATTATCCTAACCCGTTCAATGCTACTACAGTTATTAAATACACTTTGCTGACAAGAGGCTACGTTACTTTGATAGTTTATGATTTATCTGGCAGACAGGTTGAAACATTAGTAGATGAGTTGCAATCACCTACTGACTATGTTTATGAGTGGAGTCCACAGAATTTGTCGTCGGGCATTTACTTTTATAAACTTAAAATTAACGATGTCGAGATAACGCGTAAAATGGCATTCATTAAGTGATCAAAAGAGTCCTGATTTTCTTCATTGCTTTATTTATTTTTGATGGAGAGATCTTTTCACAGGAAAAAGCCCGTCGAATACAATTATCAGATATTTCAGGCAAAAGATATGATTTAGAACGCCTACTTGAAAAGGGTCCTGTTTTATTGGATTTTTGGGCGACATGGTGCAAACCTTGTAAAGAGTATTTTCCTCACTTGGAGAAAATGCATAACACTTATAAGGACGAAGGACTCTCCATCATAGGTATAAACGAAGACGGTCCGAGAAATAAGCGGAAGATCCGCTCATTTCTTCGTTCATTGAATATTTCTTTTCCAATTCTCATAGATGAGACCGCTGAAGTAATGTCCGATTATGGTGTCTACAGCCTGCCCACTTGGTTTTTGATCGCAAAAGACGGCTCTATCATCAAAATTCATAAAGGATACATCAGGGGAGATGAGATTCTTTTAGAAAATGAAATAAGATCACTGTTGTTTGACAGTGATGATTCTTAAAAGACAACGGCTTATATTTGAATATTTTTCCAAACTTCATTGTTCTTTTTCTCCTTTTCTTCGCGCTGAACTCTCAAAATTCAGCTCAGATTTCCGTGATAAATAGCGCCGAATTTCAATTTGGCAATTCAAATGACCGTATTTCCTCTCGAACCGGATGGTATGATCAATTTAATCTGAATTACTCTGCGAATCTGTTTAGTGTCGGATTAAGGTTGGAAAACTACACTTCTTCTGAAATTGAAACCGGCTATAGCTCTATTACTCAAAGATATATGGAGATCAGAGAAAGTAGTTTCAGAGTTAGATTAGGAAATTTTTATAATATGTTCGGCAACGGGATTTCTCATCGCTCCTTTGATCTACCCGGTGTTATACTCGAAGACCTCGGCTCCTTTTCACGATATACACCCACACGTGATTTAAACGGCATACTGCTCGAGTACTCGCTGCTCTCTACTCAATTAACATTTCTCAGAGGCTCTCCTGTAGAAAGCACGCTGTCGCCTTCAACCACTTTTAACCTGATTTCCCAGAAGGATCGACGCAGCGGTATTATCGAAGGAGCTGAGATAGAGTATGACTACTTAGGTTTTCTTAGAGTTGGAAGTTCATATCTCCATCTCATTCCGGATGTTCCGAATAAACGTGAAGATAATGAGATATTCTCTTTTAGTCTGAATCTAAATTCTAATTTTTTCGAACGTATTCATAAAGTAGAGGACCTATATTTCGATATCGAAGGTGAAATCAGTAACAGAGACCGGAATATTATTTCTGACGGTATAAGCGTATCGTCGGAAACTCCTCATGCGATTTATATTGCATTAAGCATAGATTACAAGAAACTCAGCCTATCATCTGAATTCAAAGATTATCTTTCGTATAATCTCGGCGTGAATGATCCTCCATCTCTTGTAAAAGAGCACTCCTATGTTCTTCTTAACCGGGATACACACGTACTTCTTCCTCAAGATGAAAGAGGATATCAGCTCGAATTAAGCTATTTTCAGTCTCAATTTACAACCTTCACCACCAACATTAGTTTTGCAAGGAACACTATCTTTGACTACAACACAGATTTTTCAGAACTTTTTTTGGAGGTATCACATAAGTTTTCTGACGAATTAAAAGGCGCTTTGTATCTGGTTAATTCAAAAGACGAGTTTAACAGCATAACGGAAAAAGTTGCTTTCGGTGGTTCATGGACTCTCAGCTTGAATCGTAAAAGCAGCACAACTGTTGATATTGCATTACAGAATGCAACACGGGATTTTGAATTTTACAAAGAAAATAATGATATATCGAGGAGTTTTGAGGTAAGTAAGTACAAGAATTTCTACATGTCTTTGTCATTCGGAAAATCAGGTCTCTTTTCCACGAGTTTCTTAACAGAACGCTCCACCGATATTTTAGATACTGATAGACGCTCTACCTTCGATATCGTTGAAACTTCCGCCCGTTGGTGGTCATCAATTAACTTGTCGTTTGAATTGGGAAATAAGCATCAGGTTCGCCTTTTCGCAGGGAAACGACGCGGCGGACCCGCTTGCACGGCTGGAACCTGTTATGAACTGCTTCCCTTTGAGGGGATAGAACTGAATATTATAAGCAGATTATAGTAAGAAGAAGATCTTTATTTATTCGGGTTGATTTTTTTCCTTCTCTTACCGAAATTAGAAATATCATCCCGAATCAGAGCAGCAGATTCATAATCTTCTATTTTCACCGCTTTCATCAGTTTCCTTTGCAGTAGGTCCAATTCCGAAGGGCTGCTATTTGAATCAAATTCCTTATTCCACTCTTTTAAAAACCTTACTTCTTTATAACCATAGACAGAATCTTTCAGTCCAAGCTCTGCACGGGCATCATTTATAAGTTTGATACCATTTTCAACAATTATTGACGCTTTTTCTGAATGGTTCTTATTCAGAGACATACGACCTTTTGCGAGAGTGTTTATCATCAATATGTAGGGTCTGTATTGCTCATAACTCATGAAATCAGATTTGTCCTCGGCATATTCTTTCATCATATCAAGGATTTCAAGATTATGTTCTGTATCTGATATAACACCATTATACTTTTCAAGCTCCAAGAGGCTGACATAACGGTGATAATATTGAATCGCCTCCATCCTGAGTTGATCACAATCGTCGTCGGTCAACACAAATTCGGATCCTGATACGGGATCGTTTGGAGAATCCTCAAGTTTTTCTTTAAAATAATCTAATAATGATTCTTTGTTGTGAGGAGAAGTTCCATCCGGCCTTCCCTCCATCTCTAATTGGAGAACTCCAAGGTCAAGCCGTATTTGAAGCTTCTGCTTACCATCGTCTCCGTCTACGATCCGAACGCTAAAACTATAGGGATCATACTCCCATTCATCTAATATTTGTTTTATATCCATCTGTTATTCATACGGTCATTTTGGAATTTACATATATTGTGAATATTGAAGGTTATGAAAAACCTTTTAATTATTGACGCAACCGCAGCCTTCGCCACAGCTGGTAAATTCTTGAGTGTTTCCGGCTTCTGCCGACGCAAAAACAGACATCATTCGCTTTATATTTGTCGACTTACATTTTGGGCATAAAGGTTTTTGTTCTACATTTCCGAACGTTTTAAAAAATATGTCAAAATCTTCGTCACAATTTCCGCATGTATATTCATAAGTCGGCATTTATCTCTCTCCAATATTTTCTGTCATTTAGTAAAAATATACTCTCGCAACAATATTGTCAATATTTATTACCATTCGAGGTTCCATTTACCTCCGAATAATTGATATGATACACCTCCATAAAAGAAAATTCCTGAAACGTCTGTGGATTTACGGTACTTATACAGACCTCCGACTCTAAACTCAAGTCTTTTGAAGGTCAATCCTGCGCCGAAATCATAAATAGTTCTCGATGGAGATTCTGGGGTTTTCTTTCTCGGAATTGATAAGAAACTCCCCCCTGCGTAAAAAAATGTCATTATCCTCGTTCTGATACCTCGCGGTCCGTCCGGTCCAAACTCGTCCGGTTCCACGATTCCAACCGGTGAATAATATATGTATGGCGCCAAAAGTGAAATAAAGAGTTCAGAATCTCTCATAAACATCAGCTGGGCGAATTCTACGCCCCCGCCTAACATCGTCCCTTTATGCAGCATAATGGTTCGAAACAGATAAATATCCGCTCCGTTAGGCGCTCTGAGATCTGCTCCTATCGGATTAACGTAAGTTATTGATTTTACGTTTGTATCATACTCTTCCAAATTTCTGGGAATCAATGAGCATCCGTTGAACACCGAGAAAAAAAGTATACTCATTATTTTAATTTTACTATAAATCATATCTTTAACGCAAATGAGGGAATGCTTAACTCAGAGCGTTAACACATTCCCTCATAATATCAAGTTTTATTTAATTTAAAAAGTGAACACCGTTTCAATTGATGTTAATTTAATTGTTTCACCCTCATCTTCCACGTCTCCATCTCCGTTCCTATCGACATAAGTCTGCTGAGATCGAATTTGTAGAGTGACGCTCGGCGCAATTTCGTATCCTATCAAATAACCGAATAAGGTGCTTGAAGTTTTCTCAAAATCGAATACACTATTTAAATTATTCGTTTGCTGATAGAAGAGTGAAGCTTTGTTTACCTTTGGAATAAAGACGGGATTTATTGATAGATCACCATATAGACTCTCAAAGGTCAGCGTATCATCGCCTGTGCTCTTCATTCTGGAGTAAGAAGCAGAAAGAGTGAACATATCAAGAAGATCAATTGCGGCTCCACCGAATACACCGGAAAGCGGTTCTGTTACCGGTTTAAGAAGTAGATCCTCCCTTGTTTCAATATTTACGCTATTGCTCGAATCGTCCCAAGTCAGGTTCACTCTCTCTATGTCGTATGTTCTGTCATAGTAATTTCCTAAGAATTCTTTAGTATATTGACGAAACTCTAATTTTAGGAACACTGGTCCGATAGTCGCCCGTACTCCGGGAAGAGCAAAACCGGAACCGAATTCCTGAATTTTGGCAAATTCTCCGTAAGCTGTTATGGCGATCAGATCGTTACTGAATACAGGATACTCTATATCAGCTCCGTATATTGCCGAGGAATTCGAAGTATCCTTCAAACTCAGAGCATTTTTCAGATTTAACGGACCATCAAGATCATTATTTGGAATTCTAGGATCTTGGGTATTATCCGTGTAACCGTTACCATCTCGATCCGGATCAACCATATCAGCTATACCGTCTCCATCTGTGTCAACCGACCAGTCCGCATTATCAGGAAAATCATCTACTGCATCGGGGACATGATCACCATCACGATCCGGGAGTCCGGCGAATTGATCGCCATCATATATTGCTGTTGCGCCGATCTTTAACTTACCAATTACATTATAGGTTCCCCGTATGCCCATCAAACCTGGATTTGAGAGTTCCCGTAAATTCGCTACAAGTCCTTGAAGTCGGAATTTCCCGAACTCTTTATGTCCAAATACGCCAACTCGCCTGACTTGCGGATACTCTATAGTATTACTATAATTATCCATTATAAGTCCCTGTCCCATAGTAACTCCCAGTAATCCACCCGCGCGAATATAGAATGGGTCTTCAGGATTATTGTATCGTAGATAAAATATTTTGTCGATTGCGTCTAAAGGTTCGTCCCAATCTTCTTCGCGAAGATTACCGTCAGCGTCGAAATAAAAGTTTAAGTCTAAACCAATTGCAAATGGACCTATAGGGATATCCGGTCTCAGGCTTATTTGATTGTAAACCTGACCATCTAACACTGCTGCACCAACGCTTGCAGACATTCCTATGCCACCCGGAAGTTTAGAGCCTCCCCCACTCTGTGGCTCAGATTGAGATGGTGTTTGAGTCGGCGATTGCTGAGCGGGTGCTTGGTCTGTTGGAGTAGATTGATCATCCTGAGGTGAATCTCCACCCTGCTGTTGACCTCCTTGTTGCTGTTGCTGCTCTGTGTCAGGATCGGAAGGGATGGTCGCAGGGTCGGTAGGATTGATATTCATTGTTCCAGTCCAACTTGAAGTGATCGTCATACCTGCCGATAGCAGCATGGTTTGACCACTTTCGATGTTCAGTATTTCGACGGTACCTTCCAACCCTATGAATGTATCTGTACCGCTTGGATCTACAGTAACCCAAAATTCTGTTCCCTTTACTGATGCTACACTCACCGGAGAAATAATCTCGTACTTCCCATCTATTTGCGGACTGATCTTAGTTTTAATCGAACCTCTATTTATTCGAATTTGTCGAATCTTTTGAGACGGAGTCGTGTTACCCTGTATGGTTAACCGTGTATTTTCTTTCATTTTCAATATACTTTTGTCATCGGTGAATAATATAGCCAAGAAACTTGCTGCTTCTGTCCTTACAGAATCAAAATCACTGAACCAAGAGCCAACTTCCACCTGCTCGTCGGTTGTATTAACCCCGGCAGGTTTTCTGAAGACCTCTCCTCTTTTTTTCAAGGCTAAGGCTGCTTGATCTACATTTTGAGCTATTCCATTCCCGGCAAGAGCTACTGATAATAGCAATGAGAATAAAATAGAGGTGGTTCTATTTGATAGCATATTTATATCCCTCTTTGTATTAAAATATTGCGCCAATAAATTAATTTTTTTAATTGTAAAATCTCCAATAACTTAATTTATTACTATCGAAATGGCAAGCTGAGTCTAATTAAAGAATCTTCAGGTTTTTTAGATTGCTCTCAATTTATTGTCTTGCGAAAGGCAAATCGGGTTCAACGTGTGTCAGTACATTTACAGGTTTTTTGAAAGCATTTTTGACAGTCGATTCTACCTCCTCTGCGATCTGATGTCCTTTCTTTACACTTAATTCAGGTTTTACCAATATATGAACATCTACAAATAATTCGCGACCTACTTTTCTTGTACGTAATTTGTGCCAACTTTTTACGTCGGGATGTTCATCCAATATCATTTTAATAGATTGCAGCACATCTTCTTCGACAGAGCCTTCCATTAGTTCTTTCCCGGCTTTTATCAGAAACTTGATTCCGATTATCACTATCATTAGACCTACAAATAATCCTGCAATGCTGTCACCCGGTAGAAAACCCAGCATGGAAGAACTCACTCCAACTATTACAGCAATCGATGATAGTGCATCGCTTCTGTGATGCCAAGCATTGGCATAAAGCGCCATACTATCCAATCGTTTCGCAGATTTTATTGTCTGTTGATATAGAAATTCCTTTGTGACCACAGAAATGAATGCTACAAATAGTACAGGCAAACCGGGCGCCATGAATTTTGCGGACATGACCATCCTCCCCGATTCAACTGCGATCCCTGTTCCTACCACAATCAATATTATTGACAGCAGTGTACCCGAAAGAGTCTCAAATTTACCATGGCCGAACGGATGGCTCAAATCAGCCGGTCTCGAACCTATAATTACGCCCCAGAGAATCAGTATATCAGTGGAAAAATCGGAAAACGTATGAAAAGCATCTGCTATTAGACTTATAGAACCAAAAAATATTCCACCGCCGAACTTTATGATCATCAGAAAAACATTAATGATCATTCCAAGATAGGTTAATCTTTTAACCTCAATAACACTTTCTTGTAGTTGATTATTCGATTTTACCATCATAAAAAATTATGCATTACTACTTTAAACGTGAATTTATTTCGAGACTATCCATCATGAAAAACATTATTGTAATGCTGTCAATTGCAGTAAACGAGTCTATCCCCAACAGATCAAACTCGATATTTCTGTTGTCCGAGATCTTATCAGGATATCTCCCTCCGGGTCTGCGGTACAAGGAATATTTCGTTCCATATCTTTCAAACCAATATCGGTCATTTCTGGGATCCAACAGTAAATTTTCCCCGCTATGATTCATCACCTTCACTTTGGCATATGTTTGTCTTCCGATTGAGGAGCTGCCTTTATCTATCGACACATAAATGCCCCTGGATCCACCCCAAAAGCGTGATCTGTGATATTCTTTTTCAAGCTTCGGCTGAGGGGAATCTTTCTCTTTCTCGTTTGTATCTAAACGAGCAAACGGTCCGCATCCTATCAGAAACAGCAACATTACAAATAGAACCGCTTTAAGATTATCTGTTGCATTTAATATATTATTATTGTTTAAATTCATGTTAATCTTTCAGTCCGAAAATAATTACTGTTTAAATGTAATAGACTGATTAACCGTATAATACAAAAAAACTAAGCCCCTGATTTGGAAGACCATCATCAGGGGCTTAGTTCAGGTTTTATTTAAGGAAGTTATTTAGCGTTATTATACCTCTCCTCAATGTTGTTCCAGTTAATCACGTTAAAAAACGCATCAGTGTAATCCGGACGCTTATTTTGATATTTGAGATAGTACGCATGCTCCCATACATCCAAAACAAGTAGCGGTACCACGTCCCATTGTGTTAGGTTTTGATGCTTTTCCGCCTGCAAGATTATAAGTTTATTATCACTCGGTCTGTAGGCAAGTATACCCCATCCTGATCCTTCAACCTGATTCGAGGCGGCTGTGAACTGCGCTTTGAACTTATCAAATCCACCAAAATCACTGTTCATAGCCTCGGCGAGAGCCCCTCCCGGTTCTCCACCACCATCAGGACCCATATTCGTCCAGAAGATCGAGTGCAAGAGATGACCTGCGCCGTGGAACGCTGATTCTCTTTCCCAATGTTTGGTTAAGGAATAATCCCCGCTCTCGCGTGATTCCGCTAATTTTTCTTCTGCATTGTTCAATCCTACCACATATCCGTTGTGATGGATATCATGGTGCAATTTCATTGTTTGCTCATCGATATGAGGCTCTAAAGCATCATATGCGTATGTCAATTCAGGTAATGTGTGAGCCATTTTGAACCCTTTCTACTGTTTATTTGATTTCTGTTTCTATTCCTAATTACCCATTATCTGTTTCGGATAAAAATAATTTACTGTAGACAATAGCCGCAAGACCGCCGCCGATCAACGGGGCAACCCAATAAACCCACTGTAAAGTCCATTCTCCCGTCATTAATGCCGGTCCGAAACTCCTTGCAGGATTCATTGACGCTCCGGTTATCGTACCTCCCATCAAAGCGCATACGGTTACCGTCAAACCTATCATGAAATTCGCAATACTTTTAAAAGGGGATTTACTGTCAACCGCCACCGAAAATATTACAAATACCAATAAAAATGTGAGCAATATCTCGATTCCCATCAAGGAGGCTAATCCCACTCCTTCTGCCGGAAGAGTTACACCCATATTTCCAGCCGTGAGATTATGATTCGGATTTAACAGACTTAAAAGAAACGAAGCGGCAGTCGCGCCGAGTAGCTGAGCAGCCAAATAAAGACCGGCTTCTTTCGGTTTTATATTACCTGTGATCAACATGCCGAAAGTGACGGCAGGATTGATATGCCCACCCGAAATCCGGGCAGTGACGCCCACCATTAAGGCTATTGTAAGACCGAAGGCAAGCGCGACTCCTATCAATCCAACAGCTCCTCCACTGAATACATCTGCAGCTATCGCTCCCGTACCCATAAAGACAAGGAAGAATGTGCCGATGAATTCCGCCGAAAATTTCTGGCCGTTTGTGACCATACCTACCTCCATTCCTGTAATGAAAATTTTATTAACACCGAAATAATAATAGCCTAACTTCTTAATAATTGCTGATTAAATCAAGGACATTTTTTCGTTCATATTGGTCTTGATACCGGAGTATTTATTTTATGAATCTCAATTTCTTTACGGCTGAGTCGTCTTGCGTCATCAAACGGATAAAATAAATTCCAGAAGAGGCAGTATGTCCGAATGAGTTTTTGCCGTTCCAAAATACCTGATGCTGCCTACCGGGAGATTTTTGACCTTCTTCTCTCCATGATTGAACCGTTCTGCCTAATATGTCATACAGATATAAGCTTACCTCGCCCTCAGTAGATACAGTATAAGGAATAGTTACAACTCCATCTGAATATTCAAATTCAATCCAGTCATCTCCTCGAATTGCTGTTTCTGAATTCGAAGTAGTCTCAATTTCAATATCCTGCCTTAAAAGAAGCCTGATCATCCAGATACCGTCAATTGATTGACCGTTATTGAACGTTAAATTGGACAACGCTATAAATGAATTATTGGTTTTAATGAAAGCGTTGCCTATTCCATTACTATCTTCATCATAACCGATTATAATTGAATCGGCAACCGTTATTGATACAGCAGTTGGAGCGGAGACAACTATCTCGGAAGATTCTAAATTTATCTCTGTCCAGCCGTTGATCGCAGGTGTAATGTTTCTTTTTTCAAATATGAAATTAGAATTTATGCCGTTATCCCGTATTTGAATTGAAATCGGATCATTACTGCCCATAAAAACTTTAACGGACAAAACTGATGATGGAGTGTTGATAGAATTAAATAATGATGCAACTGAAGCAACCGGGGTGCCATATGATTTTATAAAAAAATCTGTCTCTCCATCATCATTTGACAGTTCAACTACTTCATATCCCCCTACTCCGGAGGCGGAATAAAAGTAACTGACGGAGTCAAGAGCGTCATCCATATATGAAATCATAAGAATTGCTCTGCTAAAGTCATTCCCGAAACCCGGCAGCTCTATGTTTGCAACGCCGTTCGCATTGAGCACAACTGGTGCTACCGTGGTGGTAGAAGAAAATGTAAAAATTGTCGCCTTAACATCCTGTCTACCGAAAAAATTCATATATATTTCTAATTCTGTTCCACCGCTGAACTCATGATATGAGGAAGCATAAGAGTGAACAGATCCCGGCACTCCGTTTATCGGGAGTTGAAAATACTGATTTTGCGGAATGATCGAAGGGAGCTCAATTCCTTTATATCCGTAAGCGCTGTCATTCAAAAGGTTCGCTATAGTCCACTCATAAACGAATTCGGGAAAAGAGGTTCCGGGGGAAAAAGATTTTATAACATTTTCGGCAGATCCTACCCCATGAGCATCGTCTTGAACCAGTTGTTTTATGGCATCCAAACCTAACCTTAATGACGTATATGTCATCCATAATCCTGTTCTCGCATAATCCTGCAACAGGTTATCCCAAACAGTCAGACCCCGATTGGTTTGTGAAAGGAATTTACCAAATCCCCTGCCCGGATAGCCCGCGAGTTTAGACGCAAATTCAGAAAGACCCTCATTCAACCAAGAATCTTCGTTCCTGTCATAATTAAAGTTGATAAGATGCTGCAGCTCGTGAGACGCGGTGGATAATACTTCGTCTCTTCTCTTATTCCCCGGATTAGAATCCAGGTAAAGAATATCTGCGACGTTTCCTGATGTCTGCGGATGCGTATCAGACACTTGATCAGCCTGGTCAAAATAACCGGATACGAAAGATGGATTGGTCTCTTCATCATAGTTGTCGTTAATATCCAATATCAGTAAAATTACTTTACCGTTACCGTCTACATCCGGCGGCGAACCGAAATACTCTATTTCAAGCGCCAGTATCCCTTTTGAAGGATCAATTGAACCACTCGGTGTTTCTAATTCAAATGCTCTAACCAATTCATCCGCATCGCTTTGATTTACTCTTATATTCCACTCGGTTATATCCACCCAAATCTCGACGAGGTCTGATTCAGCCACCAATTCCGCCTCTAATGAGACGAATCCTGATTCTTCCAATACATTTTTCCGTGTATAGAAGGTTCTTATTCCCCCGATTTTGCGCAACCCTCTCTGCCCACCTTCTAAGGTCATCTCATTGTAATTAAATCGCTCAAAACCTTTGGGTAAGTTCGGAACGGCGCAAACCCCTTCTATGTGAACTATTTCAAGCCCTTGACCAAGTGACAGATCAGGGAACTGAATTATTTGAGTCAGTATAAGAGAGATAAATAATGGTAACCGGGAAAAATAATTCATATTAGACTATTTATTTTTGAGTAAAGCACAATCAGAAAAAATCCTTAAGATTTTTCAGATTTTGGGTCCCTCGTCATAAGGTCCTCCACTGCCGTTTTAGGACTTTTATTTTCAAAAAGAACCTTATAGACTTGGTCGGAGATCGGCATCTCAATATTAAGTTCTTCCGACAATTCTCGTATTGCCTTAGTGGTGTTCACTCCTTCAGCCACCATCGTCATTTCGTCAAGCACTTCCTCTAACGATTTCCCTTTCCCGATCTCTTCTCCGACGTGTCTGTTGCGGGAATGTCTGCTTAAACAAGTGACGATCATATCGCCCATTCCCGCCAATCCTTGAAATGTTTCAATCTTTGCTCCTAAAGCCACTCCCATCCTCGACATCTCGACTAAAGCCCGGGTCATCAATGCCGCTTTCGTATTATCGCCGAAATCAGCTCCGTCAACGATGCCCGCTGCAATGGCAATTGTATTTTTTAGCGATCCGCCTAATTCGTTTCCTATCACATCATCGCCCACATACACTCTCAATTTAGAGGAGAAAAACAGATCCTGAACCAATTTTGCTGTTGTAGGTGAGTTTGAAGCTGCAACTAATGCGGTCGGCACTCCCCTGCTGACTTCTTCGGCATGGCTCGGACCCGAAAGAGCACAGAAATTATTTTCTGATAGACCGGTCAGTTCTCCAAGAAGAACTTGACTGATTCTCTTGTGGGTTTTGAGTTCAAGACCCTTAGAGACAGAGACTACTGTGAGGTTCTGCGCATCGCTCCAATATTTATTGATTTTTATTGCGGTTTCCCGCATGAAGTGTGAAGGAACTGCAAATACCATTAATTCACTATCAGCAACCGTAAGCGATATATCATTTATTACATTTAAACCTTCAGGGAGCATAATTCCGGGTAGAAATAGCTTATTTTCCCTGTCATTTTTAAGCTTGATTACTTGGTTGTTATTTATTTCCCATAAAGTCACATCGTGACCATTGTTGCAAAGATGGACTGCTAATGTCGTGCCCCAGCTTCCTGCTCCTAATACGCTGACTTTCATCGTTTATATCCTTTGGAAAAATCGTAGTGTAAATTTAATACCGTCTCCACCATCTAAACGTTTTGCAAAATTTATTCTTATCATATCGCGGAAAAGTGAATACCCCACTCCGATATTAATTTTGACATCACTGCTTTCAAATGATCTGCTTGTTAAGTTAGGATCGCTACCGTGATTTGTCCATCCTGCATCAAAAAAGGCAATTAGACCCATTGTGGGATAATACGGCAAGAATTTTAGGGGAAGCAATTTAAAGATAGCCCTGTTGAACAGGTAATCTACATTCACCATACCAACTCTGTTACCTGTGAACTTTTTATGACCGTACCCACGAAGAGTGCCGATACCACCGAGATAATATAAAAATTGTTCACTGACCTTCCGATCCCTGACACCCAAAAACCCTCGTACAATAAGCATCTGTGACCCAAACGTTCTTTTGTACTTTTTAAGATTTATATTTAATCCGTTATATTCAAAGTATCCGCCAAAAGCTCTGCCTGCTTTTTCTAAACTGATATTGAAAATGAAATTATCCGTGAGCATGAATTGATTTATTCGCGAATCGAAAGCATACCCGATGGTTACTCTTGTTTCTCTTTTTTCCGTAATTGGTAGATTATCGCGATATTTTCTATCAGAGTCGATGAGCTCGTAGATACTCCATACATCCTTTTTACTGATACTTTTATATTCTAAAGAATGAAATTTTGTAGAAATTTCATGTTTCCTGCTGATTCGGTATAGTATTGATGCCCTTGCTCCAGTGGTCAGGAAGTAATCCAGAAAATCTTTTTTTGCAAAGAATGCAGCGGTTGAATTTTCCAACCAACCCATTACATTTTCATCATTCGTAGATATATCATGTGAATAGTTTAATGATCCCGAGTATCCTGTCGCTTTTTTACTATTGTAATTAATTCCCGCGCCATACGTTAATTCTTCGGAACTGAAGCCGTAACCGCCAAAGGCAATTGTGCGTATTTTCCCACCGTTCATCTCGAATAATTTAATATTAGTACCAAGATGAAGACCTTCGACCCTATTATACCTGATAGCTTTTTTTGAGGTTAGTATGGAAGTTGGCTGAGAATACAAAGAATCAGTTAACAGTAAGAGTATGGTGCATGACAGCAGAAGTTTCAGTTTTGTGACATGCTTGAAAATCCGATTTTGGCTTTTCAAACTATCTTCCCGATCACTTCCGGTTTTTCTCCATTATTTCCAGCTAATTCAGTTACTCTGGCCACATTTTCTTCGCTGCACACGACAACAAAGCCAATTCCCATATTGAAAGTTTTTTGCATCTCCTTTTCAGGCACCTCTCCGGTTTCTTGAATAAGATCAAATATAGGTTGAGGCTGCCAGGAATTCCAATCGATTTGTAACGATAAACCGTCGCTTAAGAGCCTTGAAGTGTTTCCTTCAATGCCTCCACCTGTTATGTGGGCTAATCCTGAAACTAAATTTTGACTCAATAACGGTTCAACGGAATTGAGATAACATCTATGAACCCTGAGTAATTCCTTTCCGAGAATAGAGTCTAAAGCAGAATTATATTCCGTTATGGACATATCTTCAAAAAGTATATTCCTTGCAAGTGTAAAGCCGTTTGTATGGAGCCCGTTCGATGGTAGCCCTATTAAAATGTCTCCGATTTTTATGTTCTTACCGTCAAGAATCCGGTCTTGCTCCACTACGCCAACGATAGTTCCGACCAGATCATAGTGAGAATCTCTGTATATTTCAGGCATTTCCGCCATCTCTCCTCCGATGAGAGAACAACCTGTTTCCTTACATGCTTTTACTAATCCGCTGATCAGCTCGGTCATATCCGAAGAATTAAGTTTTCCAACGCCGATGTAGTCTAACATAAATAACGGCTTTGCTCCGACAGTCAATATATCATTTACACAGTGGTTCAGTAAATCCTCGCCAACAGTGTTATAGATCCCCATCTCGGCAGCAACCAGAGTTTTTGTTCCAACCCCATCTGTGGAAGAGACTAAAACGGGTTTATCATAATCTTCTGCGGGAAAAAGAAATTGCGCGCCGAAACTACCGACAGTTGATAGAACATTTGGAGAATATGTTGACTTGGCAAGTTCGCCGATATCTTTTAGTGCGTTTACAGCCGCGGCGATATCAACTCCCGCATCCTTATACGTTTTTCCCAATTACTTCCTGTTTTATCAGTTACCGCCGACTATAAATTTTCCTATTAATCCTCATAAAGCGCATCGATCTGACCGGCAAACTTCTCGATTATAACTTTCCGTTTGATCTTCAGACTTGGTGTTATTTCTCCATCCTCTATAGTCAATAAACGTGGTATCATTATGAACTTCTTCACCCGTTCAAAATTAGAAACATTTAGAAGCAATTTGTCTAATTCCTCTTCCATCAATTTATATACTTCGGGATCGCTGACAAGTTCCTCATTAGAGGAGATGCTGATTCCCCTTTTTTCCGCAAGTGATTTGAGGTTTATAAAATCCGGAGCAATTACCGCGCTGATAAATTTGCGCCGGTCACCAATAAGCATTATTTGTTCGATAATCGGACTTGTGATAAGCATATTCTCAATCGGAGCAGGCGCTATATTCTTCCCCCCTGCGGTGACAAGTATATTCTTTTTCCTGTCGGTGATTTTTAATCTTCCTCCTTCATCAAATTCACCAATATCGCCCGTATGGAGCCATCCATCACTATCAATGATCTCCTTGGTTGCCTCTTCGTTATCATGATAGCCTAACATAACATGAGGACCTCTCGTAAGTATCTCGCCGTCCTCCTCGATTTTGACCTCTACGTTGTTAAGAGGAGGTCCAACTGTTCCAAACACAACGTCTCCCGCTACACCCGCTGTAATCCCGGGTGATGTTTCTGTTAAACCGTAGCACTCGATGATGGTTATACCTGCCATTGAAAAAAACTCGCCTATTTCTTGCGATAGAGGCGCTCCGCCTGAAACAAAGAATCGCAATTTACCGCCCATCCGAGTTTTCAGTTTGCTGAAAACGAGCTTACTCGCAATCCCATGCTTAAACTTCAGTCCCGCGCTGACTGTTCCAGCTTTTTGGGCTTTCTGCATCTCATCGCCAATTCTGAACGACCACCGGAACAGCTTCCTCTTCACTGGTGAACCCTCATCCACCGCAATATTAATTTTGGTATACATCTTCTCATACAGACGGGGAACGCTTGTCATTATGGTAGGATGTACTTCTCCCATATTCTCAGCCACTTTTTCTATACTTTCAGCAAAAGCGACTGTCGAGCCTAAAGCATAAGGAACAAAGTTTCCTGCCATTCTCTCAAATACGTGACTCAATGGGAGAAAAGATAGAAATATATCATCTTTAGAGATCGGGATCGGCTCTAATACTGCTTCAATATTTGACATAAAATTATTATGGCAAAGCATAACTCCTTTAGGATCTCCCGTGGTCCCGGACGTGTATATTATCGTCATCATTTCCATTTTATCGATCTTATCAACAGTCTCATGATACCAATTTTCGTTGTTTTTTCTGTATTGCTTACCTGCTTCTAAAAGATCATCAAAAGAAATTATGTTTTCGTTATCGAAGTTGTCCCCGCCTTCCATCAGAATGAGTTTAGATAGATTTTCTATGCTATCAAGAAGCGGTACTACCTTCTCAGCTTGTTCTGCTGTTGATGCAATTATAAATTTAGCTCCGGAATTTCGCAGAATATATTCAATCTGCTTGCTTATCAGAGTAGGATATACCGGTACAACTATCGCTTTCGCTGACTGGATACCGAAATCACTCATAGACCACTCCGGTCTATTTTCAGAAAGTAGTGCAACCTTTTCGCCTGCCGCAATTCCAAGCGAGACAAGCCCCTCAGCAATCAGACGAACTTTTTCTCCGAACTCAGCATAACTAATCTCTTTCCATTCTTCACCGCTTTTTATTAGCATTGCCGCCTTATCACCATATCTGTTTGCGTTGGTCCGTAGCATATCCGGAAGTGATCTAAAATCCATCATTACCCCTTGAAGTTGAATTTCTAACATGATTAACTAATATGATTGACATTGTTTTACAGTTTTTTATATTTCATCTCCATGCCGGGGTGGTGAAACTGGTAGACGCAGAGGACTCAAAATCCTCCGCTCGCAAGAGCGTGCGGGTTCGACTCCCGCCTCCGGCACTCTATTTACACCCTCTAAAAGTCTAATAAAACAAGGCTTTATGCCTGTGTTTCCAACATCTTTAGCTAAAATCATTAACATACTGTTTATGCCCTTTTCCGCTGATGACCGCTGGCAATTAATACCGGATTAATACCGGTTTTAACATTAAATTCTAATAAGTCCACCGCTCTCCGTGTAGCATCCTCACTTAAATGGGCATAGACTTGAGTCATACTGATTGACCTGTGTCCGAGTAATTTCTGTACATCATATATACTGGCTCCATTTATCACAAGATGCGAAGCAAATGTATGTCGGAATGTGTGACAGCCTACTCCCATCCAATCGCATTCAGCGCCCTTAAGTATCTTCTTAATGAAACGCCTTACTTTCTCTCTCTTCTTATCAGTATCTAAAGATGGAAATAATTTAGAAGATTCAGTGGCATAATCCAATAGATAATTCCGCAAAGAATCATTAATTGGAATGCTTAATCGCCTATCGGTTTTCTCCTGAATCACCCGGATGAACCCCTTCTCAAGATCGATATCTGACCACTTTAGATTTCCTGCATCTGAAGCTCTGAGCCCCGTATGCAGTAAAACCATAAAGAATGGCTCATATTTATCGGCATTCTCCAAGAGGAGTTCTATCTCTTCATTTGTAAAATATCTCGGTTCCTTGCGTGTAACTTTTTTGCGCTTAAGTTCTTTTGCCGGATTTTCAAATAGAAATTTATATTTAACTGCATGATCGAACATCCTTCTTAACAGATCAATCTCCATGTTAGCAGTTTTAGGAGCAATCCCATCTTGGTTTATCCGTTTGGTGATGTATTGGTCGAGAACCGGAAAATCAACCTCTTTCAATCTTTCGATTTTTTCACCACTGAAATATCTTTCGAAGTTATTAAAGATATTACCAAGTCTACGCTTATAACTTTCAGAATGCGATTCAGTGTCCAATGATTCCTTGAATGATTTAATCAATGATTCCAAAGTTGCATCAGATTGTATCGAAAACTGTCCTAATTCAATCTTAAGAGTAATTTCACCCATTCTGATTTTGGCAGCTTCTTTGGATTTGCCGATTAATTCACGGAATAACTTCCCTTTGTAATACCATTGAACATACCACTTTCTGGATTGGAATGGCGGGTAATCTTTTTGAGCTGGGTCAACTTACCGTGAAAGGACCCGGAGATGGACAAACTTCCATTTTCCAAAATGGATCATTTATTGGTAACTTTGGTAACGGCGATATGGCGTTCCAACTCCTTGAAGCGGAACAAGTCAATCAGCCACCCACTGCTGACGCGGGGACAGATCAGACGGTTTTGTCGGCGCGATTGTTCAACTTGACGGCAGCGGCTCGAGCGATGCGGATGGTGACCCTTTGACATATTCCTGGAGTCTTTTCTCGAAACCGGGAGGTAGCTTTTCAACACTGACAAGCACGACTGCTGTTAATCCGTCATTTAGTCCAGATGTTGCAGGGGAGTATGTTGTGGAGCTTAAAGTTAATGACGGTACTGATGATAGCGATCCAGCCCAAGTTACTATAACAGCCCAAACTGCTCAACAAGCAGCACAAGATGTTATTGGTAATATTGAAACGTTGCTTGCGGACGCATTATTAAGTGCAGGACAAGGTAATTCACTAATAAAAAAACTTGAGAGCGCTATAAAAAAATTAGATAAAGAACAGAAGAAAGTGGCGTTAAACATGTTAAATGCCTTCATTAATCATGTTAACTCGCTGATAGATGAGGGAGTTCTTACTTCTGCGGATGGTAACCCTCTGATTAGCGCAATCCAGGATATTGTTGATTCTCTCAGTGCCGGACTTGCCTAAAGAACTTTCGTTTCAAATAATGCCAAACCTGACAACTATGTTCTTTTCAGTAATTATCCTAATCCTTTCAATCCCACGACAAGGATAAGCTTTGTATTGCCTGAAGCAGGACAAACCAGGATAATCATCTACGATCAAATGGGAGGAGAGGTTGCAAGACTGGTTAATGGCTATTTAGGAGCAGGATATCACACAGCTTCGTGGGATGCAAAAAATGTAGCGTTAGGCATCTACTTCTACCATCTCCAAGCAGGCGATTTCATCCAGACAAGGAAGATGGTGTTGTTGAAATGAAGGAGAGCTAATAGCCCTCCTAAGGTTATCAAGCGGAAAAGCTAACCCTTCGGTTCACCTTTAAGGTTTGACAATCATAAGAAGGGTGTAGGAGAGCTCATTGGATGCTGGGGAATGATTGAAAGACAAGAACTATTCAAATCGGTGAAAACCATTATTCTCAATACTTTCAGGCTGCCACCACAGGCTCAGTCCGGGTGAGCCCGAACATTGTCCGGGGGGCAGCTCCAAGCGAGCACCTAAGCCTTTAGAAATTAGGCGTTTAGAGTTTCTATTGCTGAGATAATTGGGGTTGGATAGGGCTTAAGTTGTCAGCAGAATCCTCTATCGACGACTAATTCACAGGAACTGGAGGGATAGATATCAACACTTCCAGCCTGAGCGAAAAGAGACATAAAATCATTTACACTCTTTTCATCTGGCGCGTCAACAATTAGATAGAACGTATGTTCTCCGTTAACAACCGCTTCTCCATGTATTTTTATCCCGTATTTGCCTGCATTCTCTTCAGATATCTCAGAGAGTAACATTGGCGCCGTCTGAGGATCCATTGCCGGGCAAGTTTCCGGGCTGTGTTCATGCTTTACTACAAATAATGACATTGTATGATTAATCCTTTCTTCTTCACGCCTATCTAATTAAGACAGGCGATAGTATCGGCTGAAAGAAATATAACACAATATTGCAAACAACCAAATTCCTCAAGAAACTTAAAAGAAAATTTACTGAATTAATCAGATACTTTTACTGAATATCTAATCGGTGATTTCGTCCAGACAAGGAAGATGGTGTTGTTGAAATAGAGGAGAGTTAACAGCCCTCCTAAGGTTACCAATCGAAAAAGCTAACCCTCCGGTTCACCTAAAAGGTTATAACAGCCGCTGTTCTTTTCGGCAGTTATTCTTCTTCTGTCATTTCTTCTTCAGGGGCAGGAAGCGGCAAGCTGCTGTTCCAGATGACCACATCCAGCTTCCAGGTACCGTTTTCACGCTTCAATATCCACACGTATTTGTTATTTTCGCTAATAGCCTCACCCTCTTCGGGCTGTATGGTGACAGTCTGCTTTCCGACTACGTACGCCATATCTCCATTCACAGAAAGATCTATCACTGTGAATCGTAAATCACCTACACCAGCGTCGATGCCGGCTTGGTTAAATGCTTGTATACCCTCCTTACCGACAATCATTGGTCTTTTTGGTGGAAGAAGTTTTGCCTCATCTGTGTAAAGTGATGCAACTGCTGCTGCATCACCCTGGTTGAAATTATAGGTGAGTTGATTCCTGACAGCTTTGATAGCTTGAAGGTCCTCAGCAGTAGTATCCGGTGGCGGTGCTGTCGTACAACTCAAAAGAATGGGTACGGCAAGCATTAGAACGAGTAAATAAAGAATTGGGTGGTTATGTATCATAGTTTCACTCCCTGTAGTTTGGATTGATTGAATACGTATTCAAGAATAACCCATTGTCCTCGAGGGTGCAAGCGGAATATACATTTATCGAATCACTGCGGGTGATTTCGTCCAGACGAGGAAGATGATGTTGTTGAAGTAGGGGCACACCCCCCATACAAGCGGGCGCAACCATGCGAATGAGTGATAATCTCAATAATCGCATGCACCCATTGTAAAAGGGGTTCATGGAGATTCGGATTTAGTGGATTTTGGTCTGTCAATTCCATACTATCGAGATACTTGCATTCCAGTTCTCCCGAGTTGTATTTTATAAGTATAACGAAAGTATAAAAATATGACATTTGTAATAACGGAAACATGTATTGATGTAAAAGACACAGCATGTGTGGATGTGTGTCCTGTAGATTGCATTCATCCAACTAAAGAAGAAGCTCAGTTTGAAGAAGTAACAATGCTATACATAGACCCGGATGAATGCATAGATTGTGATGCATGCGTACCTGTCTGTCCGGTTGATGCTATATATGCTGAAGATGAGCTACCAGAAGGACAGTCGAAATACACACAAATAAATGCAGATTTCTACGAATAATATGCGCAGGGAAGAAACGAGGTAGTAATCATGACCTCATTGACATGCAGACTAACGAGCTCGACCCAGAACTTATACCATCTCCCCTACACTGGGTGTTGACGCATATAAACATTTCTTAGACAGTTTAACATGAAAGCCATGCAAGATCTACATCCTCCAAGCAGGCGATTTCGTCCTTACGAGGAAGATGGTGTTGTTGAAATAGGGGAGTAGCGCGTAGGGGAGTCGAACCCCTATTACATCATTCGTAAGTGTTTATTTTCAATGCTTTCGAAGAGCTAAAATTACTCTGTAGCTATACAGTAGCTAATTGGCGTAAATTTCATGGTACACCCCCCAACCAAGCGGGCGCACCCATCGGATATAGTTATATACCGCTCTTGCACATTTTATAGAAATTTACGGGGTAATTTAGATCCGCAGGGTTCGATTCCCAGGCTCTCATGCTATGCCTCAAAATGGGTGAAAGACAATAATAGAATTAATAACGCTCTTCTAATCCATTAAAATCAAGGAATTACCCAAGTGTTGATTGGAGTTGTTTGATGTCTTTTAGTGAGCTTTGTGTGGGCACAAATTGGTCACACTGATAAATCTTGAATTGGTAAATATTATTTATATATTATAAATAATATATAATCAGAATTCATATTTTACAGATATATATGGACCGTTGTGTAGTGCAAACGCTATTATCTTAAGGAGAATTATGTTAAACGTTAACTATCAGTTACTTATTATATTATTGACGGGACTAATTTTTGCCGGTGAGGCAACTTCTAAGATTACAAACGGACCAAGACGTAATGGCGCTACCACTTCAATAGGCACTCTTTCAATTAGCGCGGATCTTAATCCTGCAAAGACCATACTTAGCATAAACAACATTACCAGTTGGGTCGAGCGGAACGGTTTCTTCCCGTGGGATTATCCCGGGGGCTGGAACGGTTCTTTTCCGAAAGGAACGGTCGGAGTTATATTTGCTGAGGGTATTGTCTGGGGCGCCAAGGTAAAAAATGATGGCGACGCTATTTCACCCAGAGTCAATGGAAGCACATATGCGAACGGTCTTTCCGCGGGTAAGGTGAGAGGATGGAGTATGATAAATGGTGTCTATACACCTCCAACCAGTATAGATGACCGTACAATCCAGCAGATCTGGCGGGTTCGTACTGACCTTAAAACGGCTGACCTCACAGATGACGCGGCTAACTTCTTTCAAATACCTCTCGCCGATGTGACAGCGAGCCAGATTACCGATATATTTGATGCATACGTATTTGCTAGGATTAATTGGCCCGCAATGGATGGTGCACCCTATGAAGATGTGGACGGTAATGGTTCATATGATCACAATGTTGATATTCCCGGTTTCCCGGGCGCAACGCAGACCATCTGGCTTGTAGCCAATGATTTGGACCCGCTTATCGCAACGCTCTCTTACGGCTCTTCTCCAATCGGGCTTGAGATGCAGATGACCCTATGGGCATACGATTTTCCGTCAACCATCCCTTTAGGAAACACTATTTTCAAGAGGACACGTCTAATCTACACAGGAAAGCTAGGTGGACTTTCTACAGCACATATTGATACGATGTATATTTCTCAATGGTCTGATCCTGACTTAGGGTTCTTTACGGATGACTATGTCGGTTGGGATGGTAACTTGCAGATGGGCTATGTTTATAATTCAAGCTCAACAGATGCTGTATATGGAGAGTTTGGTTTAACGCCCCCGGCAGCCGGATACACACTGCTTAAAGGACCGGTTGTCGGTGCCGAAACTCTCACAACCTCGTCCTTTACTTTTTTTGGAGCGGGATCTGCAATAAGTGATCCCGACTTAGGAGTTTATGAGGGAGCACTCCAATGGTTCAATCTAATGGAAGGATTCTTACCACGACCGTCTTATCCGACTCAACAGCCGTTACTCGATCCTCTTACTGGGGAAGAAACTAAATTTTGGTTGTCAGGTGACCCTATCACGGGTGAGGGTTGGATTGACGGAATAATACTTCCGCCAGGTGACCGCCGTATGATACAAACTACTGGACCGTTCGAGATGGCTTTAGGTGATACACAGGATATAATTATAGCGCTTATCGCAGGGATAGGTCCCAGCAGACTTGAAAGTCTTGAAGAATTAAGAAAAGGGGCAAGAATTGCCCATTCATTTTATGAAAACGGTCTCCCTTCTATCCCGAGCTCTGAGATAGCTGTTATTCAACCAAACTCATTCCAAGCTGAACTGTCGATAACTTTAGATCTTCCGATTATCGCTGACGAGGTAATAGCCGAGGTATATAATTACAACGATGTTTTAGAAGGCAGTTTTTCCTTATTTGACGACGGCAACAACTCTGATGGAGCGGCAAACGACGGCAGATGGGGCATTCAATGGCTGACACACCAGAGACCTTACGGGATGTACATGAACGCACTGATCATATCAGGAACAAATACGACTAAGTGGGAACATTTAGTGGATTACATAACTACCCTAGGACCTGTTTCCCTGGATGATATGATCATAGTGAACGATAATATCAATAATGACGGCGTTGTCAATTCAGGAGAGAAATTCAGTTTCAATCCCGTTATTAATAATGGGAGCTTTCTTGGGATTGGCTCGTCAACTGTCGCGACATTCTTATTTGATGATTATGTCATACTAGGAAGTCTCATTGAAGCTACAGGAGTTGATATATTACCCCCAGGAATTTCCATATTGCAAGATAATCCTGACCAATATTTTGCACTCTCTGAAGATACGCCTGACGGTCATCTTTTAACAATGAGGTCCTTAATAATAGATCATCTTCATAACAGATGGGTCGCCGAGTTTCAGGTAACTGTAAACACGCTGCCATTCAACACTGAAATCGGTATCGCAGTGCATGTGGAAGGAGTCGCTACCGGCTTGGCTGGATATAGAGTTGTCGATCCGACTAAATTAACTGGAGATTTTTACGAAATATCTTTTAATAATCAACTCCTCTTCCTCGACGTGGATGGCGAATGGAAATTCGCAAACTCTGATTCGACACTGCCACAGGGCTTAGGAAAGATAACGGATATCTCCGCTTCAACGGTATCGGGTGCAGCGGTCGTTTCCGATAATGTCGGAACATATG